>JBGSXH010000519.1:0-16902 GCA_041751515.1 Cyclobacteriaceae bacterium
TAAGTGTATGCTTCTCTAAAGCATGATGAGCTTTTATGATGAGTAGTGGCGCAGCCGCTTCAAAACCTACCCGGCCTTTAATGCCTATAATCGTATCTCCAACATGAATGTCCCTGCCGATGCCAAAAGGCCCTGCTATACTTTGTAAAGCTTTTATAGCATCTACCGATTTTGTATAAGTCTGACCATTGACAAATTTTATTTCTCCTGCTTCAAACCCGAGACTTAGTTCCTCCGGCGCTGTTTTGGTCACTTGCGTTGGATAAGCAGCCTCGGGCAAAGCTCCCATAGAAGATAAAGTTTCTTTTCCTCCCACAGAAGTACCCCAGATGCCCTTATTGATAGAATATGCTGCTTTCTCAAAATCCATCTTTACGTTATGCGATTTCAGGAAGTCAATTTCCTCAGCTCTGGATAATTTCTGATCTCTAATTGGTGTAATGATTTTAGCATCGGGTACAATGGTCTGAAAAACCATATCGAAGCGTACCTGATCGTTGCCCGCTCCGGTACTGCCATGAGCAATGGCCTTAGCGTCTATTTTTTTCGCATAGCGCGCAATCGCCGTAGCTTGTACAATGCGTTCTGCACTAACAGATAATGGATAAACACCATTCTTTAGCACATTACCAAAAACAAGGTATTTTATGACATTTTCATAATATTCATCTACAACATCCAGCACTGTAAAGCTGGCCACTTGGATGGCTTTTGCCCTGGCTTCTGTTTCTGTAAGCTCCTTCTCAGAGAAGCCGCCGGTATTGACAAGCACCGCATGCACTTCAAAGCCTTTGATCTTGTTCAAATAAATGGCGCAATAGGTTGTATCGAGCCCACCGCTATATGCTAAAACTACTTTTTTCATTATCATTTAAAAATTCTGAAAGCCTTCCATTGAATAACTTATCGATTACTGAATTTTGTTTAACCTTTCAATTCCTGAAGTGTACGCAGAGGCTTGACAAACTTTAAAAATGCTATTCTCTTCAACTTAACCCAACGTTCAAAAAGCTTTAAATTCCCTTTAAACTCCCGGCCTAAGACACTTTTAATCTGCTCCCCTTTACCTTGCTTTGGACTGTAAAGCATGGCAGTACAGAGGCAGTTCTGCCGCTCTTTCTTCATCAGAATGTCATAATTGACACAGCTTTGGCAGCCTTTCCAAAATAGCTCATCTTCGGTAAGTTCGTTATATGCGACAGGCTTGTAACCCAACTCAGAGTTGATTTTCATTACCGCAGGACCAGTGGTTAAACCAAAAATTTTGGCAGTTGGATACTTCTTTCGTGAAAGCTTAAAGATTTCCTGCTTGATCTTTCTGGCAAGGCCGGTTTTCCTAAATTCAGGTGCCACGATAAGGCCGGAGTTCGCAACGAATTTGTCGTGACTCCATACTTCAATATAGCAAAACCCCGCCCAGTCACCCGTTTTGGTAAGTGCTATGACAGCTTTGCCCTCCTCCATCTTCGTCTCAATATATTCCGGAGAACGTCTGGCAATACCCGTACCTCTTGCCAGCGCAGACGCTGCCATTTCTTCCACAATGGTGTGAGCATAAACCTGGTGACGGCGCTCAGCCATCATCACAACGAAATCTTTGTCTTTCATGACTTTATAATATTTTCAATTGCCTTTTGCAATCACCTGGTAAGCTCTCCACTACTGCAAAAGCACAGCATCTGGAATATTTATTCTAGTTGGCTATGCTTTAGCTTCGGGTCAACTTATTGAAATAGACTGTTTAAGGAAAGCTAAAAACTTTTCGTAAGTAAAAAGGAAAATAAATTTAATCGGGGAAGAGACGACCGCATAGGCCATCCAATATAGCAAAGGGCTACGCCCTAAACGGGTTGAAAACCGGCCTGCAAATTGGCCTCAAGCATAACGCTTCTGAAGATCTGCGGGGAGCAGTTCGACTATAATTGGGCGATATGTTGTTTGTTTTGATCATGTTATACTTAATAAAGGTTTCTGAAAGAAACGATATATGCAAGAGCAAATATATATTTTTTGTCGGAAAGCCAAATCCACCGAGATAGGCCGTATTTATTTTTAGCACTAAACGAAAATTTACCCATAAAAACAGCAGAATTCCAGTTTTTCAGTAAAATTCCGCTTGGGCGAAGCCTCCGGCCCGGGCTGCAGCCACTCGCCAGGCCTTTTCCCGCAGGGCCAGTTCGGGCTCAGACAATGGCAGCATCCCTTTCGCAAAGTAGGCACCCAATGAGCTGATGTTTACACTTTGTTTTTCACAGTACTTATGCCGGATATCCGCTTGTTAAGAACCACTTTGTTCTCCATCGATTGCTTACGCATTTTCATATTGATCAATTCAACAGTAAGCGAGAAGAAAACGGCAAAGTAAATGTATCCTTTGGGTACTTCAACATGGAAACCTTCCACCACCAGCATAAAACCTATCAATATCAGAAAAGAAAGTGCTAACATCTGCAGGGTGGGATGTTTACTGATAAACCGACTGATTTTTCCTGCAAAGATCATCATCACCACCAGCGCAATGACAACAGCGATGATCATAACTACTATTGATTCCGCAAGGCCAATGGCAGTAAGAATGGAGTCAAATGAAAAAATAATATCCAATAGAATGATCTGAAAAATAACACCGGAAACACTCTTAGCAGTTTGCTGCTCCACTTCGGTCGCTTTTCCTTCCATTTTATGGTGTATTTCCACGGTGGATTTAAATAGTAGAAAAAGACCTCCACCAGCCAAAATAATGTCCCTTCCGCTAAGTTCAAAAGAGAAAATGGTGACTAATGGCGCTGTAAACTGTACAATATAAGATATCCCCAATAGTAATAAAACACGAAACACTAACGCAAATAACAACCCCATGTTGCGGGCTTTCGCCTGCTGCTCAACAGGCAGTTTGTTGGAAATGATAGAAATAAAAATAATGTTATCAACTCCCAGGATTATCTCTAAGAAGGTAAGGGTAAGTAGAGCGATCCAGGTTTCGGTTTGTAAAAAAATTTCCATGATGTCGTTGAGAATTTTATCATGAACGTCAATGTAAAAATATAGTTTTAGAAATATTAAAAATTTTTAATACGAAATCTATAGTATCCTCATTTACTCTAATCGAATGCTTTCAATTGCCATAAAATGTAACGCATCTAATTCATCCTCAGCAATTTCAGCACCTATCCCAATTTGTAGCATTTCTATTTGATCAATTGAAAAGCTTTGCGTCTTGCCTTCGAAATAATAAGGAAGAAAATCAGGATAGGGCCGTGGTAGATTGACAAGTTTGACCTGAGTCAGCGCATCAATACTAATTTCGTAATCGTCAGCTCCTCGTGTTACCATGACAGTACCTCCGAAAGCTGTACCGTTTTTCATGATCAAAGCAATTTCCACAGGCAAGCCTTCCTGATCATCTGACCGTCCATGCAAAATCAACTTTGTCTTTGAATGTAATTCATGCTGCCTTCCTGCTATATTTTCTCCAAAGTAATAGCGCATAGCATAGTGCCGTAATTCATCCGTGCCTTGTTTGGGAATCGAGTCCAGGGCAACCCTGAATTCATCTCTTCCCGGCTGAGCGGTGGCAAAAGCACCCGCTGTTACACCTGGCTGCCATTGCCAAATCAATTTACTGGCATCTTCATGAGCACTAAATAAGTACAGTGGCTCATTTTCAGGCAGAACCCTTACTTTATACGGACTTTCATCATAAAAATCCCAATCGCCAGGTTGACCTTCGTTCCCTTTCGGAAAAGTTTGTTGCTTACCTCCCGCTTTCACTACAATATGATACTCCAGAAAACCTTCGTGCACCAAAGTGTCCGGAATCATTACTTCATAAGTATAGCCACTTGTACGCTTCATGGGCAAGCGACCCGAACGACCTACATGCAACACTTGCAAGTATACATCATTTGCCTCCTCTTTGGTAAACACATCAGCTTTTACCTCCAACTTACGGCCTTTAGTAATTGCTCTTGGTGCATCATGCTGCACCACAGTTGTTTCCAGTGAAGTTTCAGGAGCGAAAAACTCATTAAGCACCATCGTCTCCCACTCGCTATTTGGCTGCAATTTAGCCGCATTGTTTTCACTCTTTAGCAGATATGTCCCTGGTTTTACTGAAAAGCTGCCATTCTCCAGGGCCGTGGTATGCGCATTGCCATCATTAATGGCTTCAATGATATAATTCTCTCCCAGGTCAGGCAAATTGAGCTGCATTTCCCATTGCCGCCAGTTCAATACTGCCACCTTGTTCTTGAAACTGATCTTCTCGAAAGGATCCCGCACCCAAATGGCGTCAGGCATCACTTCCAGTCGCCAAATGCCTGTCTCAATTTTATCCAGAAAGTAAGCACCACGGCCCTCATAGTTTACCACCGTCGAATTTCCAAAGCCGGCAATTGACTCCAGTTGGTCAGGTGTTGAAGGTTGCGCTTCGGTATTATTAGTATAATAGAATTTTGTCGCCGTCACCATTTCCGCAAGATCACTTTCATAATCTACCCGAAAGTCGCCAAATTGGGTATTGTCGGGGTAAATTCCATAATCTTCGTAATGCGGGACATTACGAAATGCCTCGGCGGCAATTTTAAGGCTGAGTGCTTTTTCCGGGGCATATGGCAAATTCATATAATGGGTGCCGTATTCAGTATTATACGGCGCCATGAATGCTGCATCATAAGAAAATTGTGCTGCGAGTTGCATTCCGGCAGTCCGAAAACTCCTTGCCATTGCCGGGTACATATAGGAAGCCCCAATGTCTGCCGGGTCAAATTCATAAATAATTTTGGCCATCGATTTGAATCTTTCATCATCTTCGAAAGGTATGCTGTACTGGTCTACATTGGGCAGATAATTACCTTTCAATTCATGACCAGCCAGTAAATTTGTAGGATACCATTGAAAAGTGCCTCCCTGAATATCGGCATTAAAATAACCCTCCACCAAATGAATGCTATGGCTCATGTTGTAAAATATGGGCTTGCCGGTGCCGGTTTCCCGCATAGCGCTGACCATACGGTCAATAAAGTCCGTTACATCTTCGATCGGCTCATCATGCTTAGGCTCATTACTGATTTCAAAAGCTAAGACATCCGGATCGTACTTATAGGCTGATCCTGTGTACGTATTGACATGCTCCAGAAACTGGTTTAAATATCTTTCCTGCGCTTTAATGGCTTCCGGATGCGTCAGGCTGGCATCTTTGCCATATTTGCCTGAAAATCCTGGCGTAGGAGTATCTGGTTCCGGCCAGCCTCCACCCCAGTAAGCGATGGGCGTCATCACTATTTTCATGCCTCTTCGTTTCATCGCCGCCACGGTATAGTCCAGCAAACGCAAATGCTCATTATCAAGCAGGTTACCAAGGGTATCGCTGATCTCGGTATCCCACACATGAATACGGTACAAGTCAAGTCCTAATCTTGCAAAATGATACACATCTTCATCAATAGCATCCTCATGTTTGACGCCGAGACTATCCGCAGCCCTGTACGCATGGGCAAATGGCAGGGTATAATTCACCCCAAAACCTGTGAGCGCTACACTGTCACGCTCCCAGCGCATGACGCCATTTTTATCAACATAAATATCGTTTTGCGCCTTGAGAGGTAAAGCCAGAAATGTGTAGCATAACATTAAGATTGAGAACACTATTTTTACCAAAGCAAAAGGCATAGAAGAAATGTGATTTAAAAACAAGAGGAATTGATGTACAAATGTATGGTATCTTCATACATTTCAAAGACAAGCGTCTCTGATCAGTATTCAGCATTAAAGCAAAATAATCGTGCTCATGGTTGTATGACTACTGCTACTCCATCACATATTGCAGCCCACCCAGAAGGTGATCTAAAAACAATGGCTTATCATAATTCTCTTCGGAATGACCACCAGCGGTATAAAAAGCCTTCCCACCATCAAATTCGTGATACCATGCAAAAGGATGACACTCTCCGTGGCTACCTCCTTCGTAGCTGCTTTCGTCCAGCAAGGCTATGACATTGATCTTCGGATTGACATTTTTAAAATTATACCACTCGTCTTTTCGTTGCCAGGTATCCGGCAAATGGCTTGTGGCAGGGTGATTTTTGTCCGTTATTCTTATCACAGCTTCCTGAATTTCGGGATGGTCAGAAAACTGTGCCCCTACGAGTTGATTGAACCATGGCCAGTTATATTCGGTATCGGTGGCGGCATGGACACCCATAAAACCTCCTCCATTTTGTATATACGCTTTAAAGCTTTCTTTCTGTTGATCATTAATCACGTCGCCGGTGGTATTTAAAAATACGATTGCAGCATATTGCTCCAAACTATCTGAATGGAAGTAATTTGCATTAGCTGTAGTATCCACGGAAAAGTTATGTTCTTTGCCCAGGGACATAAAAGTACTGGCCGCTTTAGGTATCGATTCGTGGTAGTAGCCTGAAGTTTTATAAAAGACAAGAATTTTTGGCTGTGATTGTTGAGGGGCCTTTTTCATTGCAAATGCAAACAGCATTACTGAAAGCAATAAGGCGCATGAAAGTGGAATAGTATGGTTTAGTTTCATGATTAGGTTAGCTATGTTCTATGTCTGAACTTACAAACCTGTGGTTAGAAATACTAGGCCGAATGAAAAATTGTCAGGCAAAACACTGAAGTTTTGCCTGACAAAGTAATTACCAGCTTGCCGGATTTTCAAATTTTGAATAGTCACGCTTTTCCAGAGCGGACTGCCCGAGCAGGTATTCGTCTACCTGCGCAGCAGCTTCTCTGCCTTCGGCAATCGCCCATACGACCAATGATTGTCCCCGACGGGCGTCCCCTGCGCAGAACACATTAGGATTAGCACTTTGGTAGGCCTGCGTTTTGGGCAATCTGTTTTCAGATATTTTCACCCCAAAGGCATCCATCAATCCATTTTCCTCAGGACCTACATAGCCAATGGCAAGAAATACAAGATCGCAGGGAACGGTACGTTCAGAACCTTTCACTTCGGAAAAGACCTTTTTACCATCTTTTTCTTCCCAGGTGAGGTCCACCAATGTGATCCCGGTAAGCTCGCCTTTTTCATTGCCCTGAAAAGCTTTTGTCATCACCGACCAGCTCCTTTCTCCGCCCTCTTCATGAGAGCTTGAGGAGCGCAAGGTCATAGGCCATTCCGGCCATGGGTTTTGCTGTTCTCTGCTAGAGGGTGGCTGTGGCAATAATTCCAGCTGTAAAATAGATTTTGCTCCATGGCGGTTTGAAGTTCCGATACAATCGGAGCCCGTATCACCTCCGCCAATCACGACCACACGCTTGTCTTTGGCATGAATCGGATGCACCTGGCTTTCGCCCGAGACAATTTTGTTTTGCTCTCCTAAAAACGACATGGCAAAATAAACCCCTTTCAGATCGTTGCCAGGAACAGGCAGGTTTCGTGGCTGGGTTGCTCCTACGCACAGCACCACTGCATCATAATTCGCTTTCAGCTCATCAGCAGTAATGTCTTTGCCAATCTCAGTATTGGTGGTAAAAGTGACGCCTTCATCTGCCATCACCTGCACTCGCCTGTCTATAATCCATTTCTCCATTTTAAAGTCCGGAATACCATACCGAAGCAGGCCACCCACTTTTGCTCCACGCTCAAATACCGTGACCTGATGACCGGCATGGTTGAGCTGGTCTGCGGCTGCAAGTCCTGCGGGTCCGGAACCTACTACGGCAATGGATTTACCGCTGCGCATTTCGGGAGGGTTGGCTTTCACCAATCCCAACTCGTAAGCTTTCTCGGCTATGTTCTTCTCTATCAACTCAATCGCGACAGGATCTTTATTGATATTCAACACGCAACTAGCTTCACATGGCGCCGGACAAATACGGCCGGTAAATTCTGGAAAGTTGTTCGTACTCTTTAAAATTTCGTACGCATCTTCCCATGCATTGTCATGGACAGCCTCGTTGAATTCCGGAATTACATTCCCCAGGGGGCATCCTTTATGACAAAAAGGAATACCACAGTCCATGCAGCGTGCTGCCTGCTGATTGAGCTTTTCTGCCTCAAAAGGCTCATATATTTCATTATAATCCTTGATCCGTTCCGCTGGTGGTCTGGTCGCAGGATTTTCTCTCTTATATTTTAAAAAACCAAGTTTATCTCCCATATTAAATCAATGCTTTTTCCTGCTCCAGGGCTTTCTTTCTTAAAGCTTCCTTATAGTCCCGAGGCATAATTTTTACAAACTTTTTCTTATAGGCATCCCAGTTAAGCAGCATTTTATCGGCCACCTTGCTTTCGGTATATTGCAGATGCTCTTGCAATCCTGTTTTGATAGATAAATAGTCGTCTTCATTGAGCGGGTCAATATCCACCATTTCAGGATTTACATGACTGCTGTATTCGGATAATATGTACGCAACTCCTCCGCTCATACCGGCAGCGAAATTTCTGCCTAATTCACCCAGAATTAAAACCTGACCACCGGTCATGTATTCACAACCATGCTCTCCTATGCCTTCTACCACTGTGTGCACACCGGAATTTCTTACCCCAAAACGCTCACCTGCTTTTCCTCTGATATAGGCTTTCCCTGAGGTAGCACCATAGAATGCGACATTGCCAATGATGATATTGTCTTCGGCAATGAGCTTAGTCGTTAAATTTGGATAGACAATAAGTTTACCTCCGGAAAGTCCTTTCCCGAAATAATCATTGGCTTCCCCTTCAAGATAAAAGCTGATCCCCGGAGCAAGAAAGCCTCCAAAAGTCTGTCCTGCCGATCCTGTAAAATGGAATTCTACAGTATCTTCCGGCAATCCCTGACCACCGTACACCTTCGACACTTCATGCGAAAGCATCGCCCCCACCGTCCGGTCTGTGTTCTTGATCTCAAAATTACCTTTTACGTTATGTGCCTGTTCAAGTGCAGGTTGCGCCACTTTGATCAATTGACGATCGAGGACTTTCTTCAGCTTAAAGTCCTGGTCAATCTGCTTAAAGACACCCACATGTTCCGGAGTTTCTGTCCGGTGGAATATTGGGCTCATGTCGAGTTTATTCCATTTCCAGTGCTGCAGATGTTTGGTAGCATTGAGCACATTGCTTTGGCCCACCATATCATTCACCGTCCTGAAACCCAGGGAAGCCATAATCTCCCGGAGATCCTGAGCAAGAAAATAAAAGTAATTCACCACATGATCAGGATTACCAGTAAAAAGCTTTCGAAGCTCCGGATTTTGTGTTGCAATGCCAACAGGGCAGGTATTGAGATGGCATTTGCGCATCATTATACACCCTTCGACGACTAGAGCAGCCGTAGATATACCCCACTCTTCAGCCCCTAACAGCGCGGCAATAGCCAAATCTCTACCAGTCCGCAGCTGTCCGTCGGTTTGGAGCACCACCCTGCTTCGGAGATTATTTTTGACCAGTGTCTGGTGCGCTTCTGCAAGTCCCAACTCCCAGGGCAATCCCGCATGGCGGATAGAACTTAGTGGCGAAGCACCTGTACCACCATCAGCACCGGAAATCAAAATAACATCAGACTGCGCTTTGGCAACCCCCGCTGCGACAGTACCCACTCCTGCCTGCGCCACAAGTTTCACATTGATCCGTGCTTTTCTATTGGCATTCTTCAGATCATAAATGAGCTGGGCCAAATCTTCAATCGAATAAATATCATGATGAGGTGGTGGCGAAATTAACCCGACACCAGGGGTAGAATGTCGGACGCGACCAATCCAGTCATCAACCTTATGACCTGGCAGCTGTCCACCTTCACCAGGCTTTGCTCCCTGCGCCATTTTGATCTGAATTTCTTCTGCATTGGCCAGGTAGTAGCTTGTCACTCCAAAACGCCCTGAGGCCACTTGTTTAATGGCAGACCGTTCCCAGTCTCCATTTTCCTTTTTTGCAAAACGAACCACATCTTCCCCGCCTTCGCCACTATTGCTTTTGGCACCGATCCTGTTCATGGCAATGGCCAGCGTCGTATGTGCCTCATTGGAAATTGAACCAAATGACATCGCTCCGGTTGCAAACCTTGGCAGAATCGCACTTATGGGCTCCACTTCATCTATGGGTACAGGAATTCGCTTCTTAAAATCAAATAAACCCCTTAAAGTAAGCGCTTCCTTCGCCTGATCATTGATCGTTTGGGCAAATTTCTGATACAACTCATAATTATTGTTTTGCGTTGATTTTTGCAGCAGATGGATGGTCGTAGGGTTAAAAAGATGCTTCTCACCTCTTCTTTTCCATTGATAAACCCCTCCTGTTTCCAGCAGTTTACTCCTTTTGATATATGCTGCGGTATGTCTGGTCAGCACCTCAACGGCAATATCATCAAATGAAATACCATTAATTCTGCTAACTGTACCTTTAAAACATCGCTCTATAACTTCAGGCCCCAGTCCGACAGCTTCGAATATCTGAGCACCCTGATAGGACTGCAAGGTACTGATGCCCATTTTGGATAGCACCTTCAATAAACCTGCACCAATAGCTTTCTGATAATTATAATAAATTTCCTTGATGTCAATATCTTCTTCAAATGCTCCTTTTTGCTGGAGATCTTTTAAAGTTTCCAGGGCCAGATAGGGATTAACCGCACTTGCTCCATAACCTATGACAGTCGCAAAATGATGCGTTTCACGAATATCTCCTGCTTCAACGACTATTCCAGCTTTGGTCCTTGCTTTATTGCGAATTAAATGATGATGCACAGCGCCGGTAGCCAACAAACTAGGAATGGGCGCATTGCCAATATCCACATTACGATCTGAAAGTATAATAATGTTAAAACCCTGCTCGATGGCTTCAAGGGCTTCACGGCAAACGCGATTCAGGGCTTGCAGCAAACTTCCAGGCGCTTTGTCTGCGCTAAATACAATATCTATGGTCTTAGTCCGATAGCCCTTTTGTTCCAGATTGCGGATTTTCTGCAAATCTTCATTGAGCAAAACCGGTTGAGAAATGTGAATCTGCCGGGTATGCGCTGGAGACTCTTCCAGTATATTGTGGCTTTCTCCAATTCTTGTAAACAATGACATCACCAACCGCTCTCTGATCGGATCGATTGGTGGATTGCTTACCTGCGCAAAAAGCTGCTTCATATAATTGGAAATATGCTGGCTCTGCATGGACAGGACAGCCAATGGCGTATCTGCACCCATCGAACCAATGGGCTCATAGGCGGTTGAGGCCATCGGGAGGAGAATCATTTTTAGCTCTTCTGCTGTATAGCCAAAAGCCGTTTGCCTGCAGCGAATATTTTCCGTACTGTATTCGTGATCTAGCTTTTCAGGGTTGGGCATCAGCCTGAGTTTGAGTCTTTCGCTCTTGACCCATGCATCATAAGGCTTGGACTGGCACACTTCTCTTTTGATGGCTTCATCAAAACGAACGCACTTCCGTTCCAGATCTGCGATAAGCATTTTTCCGGGACTGATACGATCTTTTTTGATGATGCTTGCTTCCCGGACCGGTAAAGCACCGGCCTCGGAAGAAAGGATAAGCCTGTCATCTTCTGTAATACAATAGCGCAATGGTCTTAGACCGTTTCTATCCAGCGTAGCACCCACCGATTTTCCATCAGTAAATAACAATGCTGCAGGACCATCCCAGGGTTCTACAAGGCCAGCATGAAATTTATAGAAAGCCTTCCTGTCCTTGTCCATGGTTTGATTGTCCTGCCAGGCTTCCGGCACCAACATCATCATCACATGCGGCAAAGACCTGCCGGACAATGCAAGCAGTTCAACCATAGCATCCAGATTGGCAGAATCAGAGTAGTCGCCATGCGTAATGGGCATGAGCATGTTCAGTTCCTTTTCTGAGAAGAAATCTGATTTCATGAGCGACTCTTTAGAACGCATTTTATTTAAGTTACCCCTGATGGTATTAATTTCTCCATTATGGGAAATAAACCTGAAAGGTTGCGCCAAACGCCAGTTTGGAAATGTGTTTGTAGAAAACCTTGAATGAATGATCGCCAGTGCAGAGGTGAGCCGACTATTCTGCAAATCTTTATAGAATGGCAACACCTGGTCTGTGCGCAATTGACCTTTGTAAATCAGCGTTCTGGAAGAGAAACTGGAAAAGTAAAAGGCGTGATTAACACCAGGAATAGTCACATTCACCTCACGGTAAGCATAGTTTCTGAGCACAAACAACTTCCTCTCCAGATCAATATCCTTCAGCCCGTTGCGATGCTTCACAAAAACCTGCTCAATTCTGGGTACCACTTCCATGGCCCCTGAGCCCGGCACAGTATGGTCAACGGGGACATCCCGATAGCCAAGCAGTTCGAAGTCGAGCTGCTCAATAAGTTTATTTAAAAGTTTTTTACTTTTCTTGTATAATTGTTCGTTGCTGGGGAAAAAGACCGCCCCAACACCGTAAGCTCCTTCTTCTGGCAGTTCGACACCCGATCGCGGGCAAACTTCGGCAAAGAACTCGTGAGGAATTTGAATGAGAATGCCGGCACCATCTCCGGTTTTAGGATTACTCCCTCTACCGCCTCGATGTTCCATATTTTCCAACATTGACAGTGCATCCCTAATGATGGCGTAACTTTTCTCGCCTTTCAAATTCACTACTGATCCTATTCCGCATGCATCGTGTTCAAACTGCGGGTCGTATAATCCGCTATTCATTAAATAGTGTGGTTAATTGAGTTTAAAGTTTAGATTAGCTATGCTATTAATGGGATAAATTAAGAATAAATTCCTTATTATAGAAATATATAAGAATAAAAATCGGCTATTTAAACTTTATCACAACGAATATTCTTGTAAACAGCAATTCTAAAATATAAAATTTCAAACGATTGCAATATTGCTATCTCTTCAGATTTGAAGAAATCTTGCACGATTATTTATCATATTTTGTGGGACGAAAAAAAATGATTGCTACCTTTAAAATATGGACAGTACATTAAATGCAGCAATTATAGGCTTTGGCGCAGCTGGAAAGATTTTTCACGCTCCTTTGCTCAAAGGGTCCAGGGTCATCCAGTTAGCGAGTGTGCAAAGTAGTAATCCTAATAGCAAAGAATGGCTAAATGAACACTTTCCCAATGCCATCGTTGTAGATGACTTACAAAAAGTTTTAGATGATGAGCACATCAACATTGTCATCATTACCACACCCAATCATACCCATTTTCCCATTGCAAAAAGGGCTTTAGAGGCAGGTAAGCATGTGGTCGTCGATAAACCTTTTACCATTAGCAGTAAGGAAGCTGAGCATTTAATCGCTTTAGCAAAAAGTCAGCAAAAAGTACTGACCGTTTACCAAAACAGAAGGCTCGACAGCGATTTCAAAACCGTACAGTCCCTCGTCAGGCAGCAAACATTAGGAGCTATCCTGGAAACGACCATCCACTTCGATCGCTACCGTCCGCAGGTGAAAACCGGCACATGGCGGGAAAGCAACACCGATGGCGCTGGAATATTTTATGACCTTGGCCCGCATCTCATTGACCAGGCTTTGCAGCTTTTCGGTACTCCTGATAGTCTTTATGCGCATATTGGCACCCAAAGAGCCGCTACTGCACCCGACTTTTTTGAATTACAACTTTACTACAAAGCCACTAAGGTAATTTTAAAGGCAGGGATGATGGTGCGTGAAACAGGCCCTCACTATATGTTGCATGGCACTAAAGGATCATTTGTAAAGTATGGAATGGATGTCCAGGAAGCCGCATTGAAAGCTGGAAAGTTCCCTGCAGAGGAAGCCAAATGGGGCATAGAACCTGAGACGATTCATGGCTTCCTGCATACTGAGCTCAATGGACATGTTTTTCGTGGGCATATTGAAAGTAAAACAGGTGATTACAGGGAGTTTTATCAAAACCTTTATGAGGCCATTTCGAAGCAAGCAGCATTAATAGTAAAGCCGGAAGAGGCCGCTGAAGTTATTTACATCATTGAAAAAGCAATAGAAAGCAATACCTTGGGAAAACGCATTGATATTATTTAAGTGACGAGACATTATGGCTGAAGGACATTCAGAGAGTTTTTTTGGTGATTACAGAGATTTTTGGTGGAATGATGACTTTTTAAACCAAATGGCGCAACGCCTTTCCCTTGTGCAGCACCATAGCGTGCTTGATGTCGGCTGTGGACAATGCCACTGGACGAAAATTATAGCCAGCCTCATCGGGCGGCCTGCGACTATCACTGGCATCGACAATGAGCCAAAGTGGGTTTCGGGTAAAAATAAGCTTGACAAAGACTTTCAGCAACTAGGTATTGAGAAGTTTGAATTAATTGAAGGTAGCGCAGAAAAACTGCCATTTGATAATGAAAGTTTTGATCTGGTTACCTGTCAGACCTTGCTCATCCACTTGAAGAAACCTGCCAAAGCGCTAAAGGAGATGAAAAGGGTTTTAAAACCTGGGGGCACAGTATTGTGTGTGGAACCTAATAACATGACACAACAGCTGATGAAAAGCTCTACCTCCAGCGACGACCCCATCGACACTGTCCTGGACCATGTGAAATTTGCCCTTATTTGTGAGCGAGGCAAAAAGAAACTGGGACAGGGTGACAATTCTCTGGGTGATCTTGTGCCGGGCATGTTGGCAAAAACTGGTTTCGAAGATATAAAAGTCAGACTTTCAGACAAAACTATTCCGATGTACCCACCTTATGAGAAGGAAGAACAAGTGGCTACGCTGCAACAGTGGGCCAGTGGCAGCAACTGGAAATCTGAAAAGTACGGAGAATTGGAATATTTTGAAGCATTTGGCAATCGTTACATGGACTTCTACCAAAGCTATAAAGAAAAATATGCCCGCGCAGGCGAGCAATTTATAGATGACATCGCCAGCAAAAAATACCATTCTGCTGGCGGTGCCTTATTGTATGTAATTTCAGGGAAAAAGCCTTTGTAGCCTCTTAGTCAATGTTGGTAAATACAGCCTGAATATCATCATCATCTTCAATTTTATTCAGCATTTTGTCGATATCCTCCATCTGCTCATCGGTAAATGCTACCGGGCTGGTGGGAAAACGTTGCAAGGTTGCTTTGTCAATAGCAATTCCAAGATTTTCAAGCGCCTGGTTCATGGCACCAAAATCGACATAATCGGCATAAACATAGTATCGGCCTTCATCTTCCTCGATTTCCTCTAAACCAGCATCAATAAGCTCCAGCTCTAACTCCTCCTGATTGATGGCTTGTTCAGGTTCAAATTCGAATACTGCTTTCCGCGAAAACATAAAATCCAGTGAACCAGTAGTCACCAGAGCACCTCCGGCCTTATTGAAATAGGATTTCACATTGGCCACTGTACGGGTGGGGTTGTCGGTAGCACATTCGACTACAACGAGAACGCCATGCGGTCCTTTGCCCTCATAGGTGATCTCTATGAAAGTCTCTGCATCTTTGCCAGAAGCTCGTTTTATGGCTGCATCAATATTATCTTTAGGCATGTTTTGCGTTTTGGCATTTTGTATGGCCGTACGTAATTTGGGATTCATGCCGGGGTCTACCCCACCTTCTTTCGCTGCCAGCGTAATGGCTTTTGCCAACTTTGGAAAAACTTTTGACATTTTGTCCCAGCGTTTCTCCTTTGCTGCTCTGCGGTATTCAAATGCTCTTCCCATATAAAGAAATTATCCTACAATAGTAAAATCCAAAAATATTAAAGAATCGCATATAATGGCAGCAAAACAGTTAAATACTTTTATCCGTACTACCCAAATTAGCACTGTTCAGCAATCATCAGTAGTACGGAATACCGATTAAAGTCTTTTTTGTTAATCGTTAATTAAAAACTTAATCGTACACTTTTTTGCCTTTTTGAAGCCATACTCCCCAAAGTTTTGAGTAAGCATGTACAAAATCGGTGGCTTCTCCTGTAGCATCCACTACCGGATGCCCCTGATTTTTCCATTCAAAAATGCCACCGTATAAATTGTAGATATGGTCAAAGCCTGCTGCTAATAAACGCTCGGCAATTTTTTCACTCCTATACCCTACAGAACAATAGACAATGAGAGTATCTGATTTGCTGATATCATCCAGCGAAGCAAGATCAAAGTTGTCGAAGTCTACAAACCTTGCTCCTGCTATATGACTGACAGCAAATTCAGCCGGAGAACGTGCATCCAGCAAAATAGCATGATCATTTGCGGCAGTTTTTTCCACGCTTATCGCGGGGACTGTATGGCTCAGCATGCCTTTGAGCACCAAATTATAAGCCGTGCTGTTGACCTGCGCTATTATTGTATTGGCCATTCCTAGTAGTGCGATTAATATTAAAACTCTAAATATTACTTTCATCCCTGCTTCCTGTGGTTAAGTGTTACTAAAGTTCACTTGCTTGTTCCGTATTGTATGAAAGTCTCATCAAAATAGCCTCTAAGCTTCAACTGCATATTACAATTTAATTTCATCGCTCATTCCAAATTTAGGTTGATGACACATCTATTCTAAATTTTTCCTGAATTCTTCACCAACCTCACCATCTTCATGGTCTTGCATAGACCTACCCCCTGCTTTATAGCTCTTTGCTGGATTATCTTACAGTATACGGAATATAGCAATTATAAAATAATGCCTGACTATTAATCAGGCCCCTTGCCGATGACATAAACATTTCATGAACAGTTATCCATAATTTATGAAGCATTTTCGCTATTTCTGGGGCACGGATGATGTCAAAGCTATTATCTCCTCTATTAACAAATATGCGTGTAAAAACTTACGTAAACCGTGCATTTTATAAAGCGCTGGTATGCAGGAGAGTTCCATTTAGGCATTATCTTCAAACTTTCATCAACATCAATATACTTTACTTTATGCAATATACCTCTCCCACAACACTCATGAAACCAGCTGATGCCGGTAATACCATAGTGGCTATAATAAAATCAAATCCGGATTTTGACCATGAGTTGCGAAGCCTATTGCGATCTTTTAAGCGCAGCACT
>JBGSXH010000520.1:0-1609 GCA_041751515.1 Cyclobacteriaceae bacterium
ATCTGCTGCAGGAGGACATGTTTCCCTTAATGCTTTCTCCATCCGATATCAGCAAGGGCAAAGTGTATTCACTGCTTAATTCCGATTTTATTGAAAAAATTGCGCACCGGGTAACAGCAGTCGAAGCAGCACCCTGGATCAATCGCCCTTTTATTGCCGATAAATTAAAACTGTTTGTCACCCTGAGCAATTTGCAGGGTTTTTCTTATGATCTCCTTTTTAAAGATGGGGCCATGGGAAAAAGCCGTTACCTTATAAAAAGACATGCTGACTATGCCTGCTTTGTGATGAGCAATAGCAGTCAACCTGTTACCTATGAAAATGATGGCTGGGTACCCGTCAGTTTTAAGTCCGATGACGGGACTGAAATGGTGCGACAGGCTGCCATTGCTACAGGCGCTTTTCCGGTAGGTTTAAGGTCGCAGCAGGTATCCCGTAGCAAAAAGCAGATTGTAGATTTGCTCTGGTCGCGTTGGGGGAATTATGAATATGTTCCTGAAGATGATCCCTACCAAAGCCTCAATGTCGATGGTGGCCTCTGCAATAACGAGCCTTTTGAGCGCGTACATGAGCTGCTGCAAATGGAGCTGAAGGACATTGCCAAGGAGGAAATGTCAGAAAAAAGTGCTGAAGCAAAAGAGATCGACAGGTTCCGAACTACGATGCTGATGATTGATCCGTTTCCGGTAGGAGAGGAGCATGATTTGGATGAGGAAGCATTGAAACAACAAAGGGATGCTGAAACCAATCAGGATATGATGAGTGTGGCCGGCAAAACCTTTGCCGCCATGTTGGGGCAGTTACAGGTAAAACCAGCGGATGTGGTGGATGCATTCAATACCAAGGATGGCAGCCACTTTTTGATAGCGCCCAAACGCACAGTGCGTTACAAAAACAAGAAAGGCCAGGTGGTGGAAGAAGATAAAAACGGTAGCGATGCCATTGCCTGCGGCGCCATGGGCGGGTTTAGTGGCTTTTTACACAAGGAGTTTCGCATACACGACTTCTTTTTAGGCCGCGCCAACTGCGAAAATTTTCTGCGCAACCATTTTACAGTCCCGGTCAGCAATGGCAACGGAATGCAGATAAAGCATGAGGTATTAAAGCAAGGCTATGCGCAGCTGTCGGAAGAGAAAAAGCAAATGTTTACCGGAAAAAACGGGCAGGGACAACGTGCTATACAGATTATTCCGATTTTCGATAAGAAAAAGGATAAATACTATATGCCTACTTTTGCCTCCGGCCACGACTGGCCCAGCCGAAGAAAAGAAGAAATTTTCCGCTTTAAAAAACCCGTCCAAAACCGGGTAGAGAAGATTGTCATGAACTTGTCAGACCTGAACTTCCTGGACAAAAGCCTGCTATGGGCAGGGAATAAAATCTTCCTTCGCCGAAAATTATCAGGCGTAGCGATGGACTTTATCGACAATAGCATTCGAGCGCATCATTTGTACAGGGACTGAGGGTAAGTATTAATATGATACAATTGTTCTTGCTAAGGTTGCGCAGTATAGAAGTGATCTATTATACAGTGTTTCACTTTGGCAGTGTAATCAAAGCATTTCAATTGTGTACGAGCATTTTGCTGTCGACGGAATGAGGTGAATGG
>JBGSXH010000521.1:0-7301 GCA_041751515.1 Cyclobacteriaceae bacterium
AAAATGCCCTGAGCAGAAAAGATGCATTATTGGGCATGACCAAATGGGCGGCTTACGCCTCATTTGAAGAAAATGAAAAAGGTAGTATCGAGGAAGGTAAATTTGCGGATTTTGTGATGCTGGAAGCAGACATTATGGAGATCGATGAAGAGCAGTTGAGAAATACTAAGGTTTCGCAGACGTACATTAATGGCAAAAAGGTCTTTTAGAACTTCTAAATAATAGGCCTCATTAGCAAAACATAAATAAAGCCATAATAAAGCATCATCGTCATGATGCTTTATTATGGCTTTATACATTGGTAGGATACTGTCCGCATTACTACCTAAAAGACTGTAATCAACTTCAAGTTATCCTTCTGAACATGGTCACACTAGCATTCACTAGTTTACGTTCCTGAAAGTGATCTTGCCTTTAACATATGGCAAAGTAAACTCCATAAAAAAACCTCACTGATAGCATCAGTGAGGTTTTTTTACTATTTATTTAAATCTATGACTATAAGTTGGCGCCTGAGTCTCCTGCTTTAGGTGGAGTATTATACAAGACTAATCTTGCATTGGCGTTTCTCAGTTCCTGCTGAACATCCGATAAAATACCCATTTCAGCTTCACTGTCTACTTTCATAGAAATTCTTATTTGATCTCTTTCTACTTCACTTAACTTATCCTTTTCCTGCGAAACAAATAACAGAATATCTTTAGGCTCTACAATTACATCATTCACCTGAATCCGGGGCTCAGTACCATACTTGGCAGTTACCTTCGGGGCTCCGATATAGATATAGCTTATTAAAGATTTCTTTTCCAGTTTCACAAGCTGCTCTGCTTGCGGCAATTTTTGTTCGACAAGCAGGTCAGTTTCCCTCAATACGGTAGTCACCATGAAGAAGAATAAGAGCATAAAGATAATATCCGGCAAAGCAGCAGTAGGGATTTCCTGGCTTGCATTAGATTTCTTCTTAAACTTTGACATAATATTCTCCTATTTAGTTGGTTGGTTCCGCAATGGAAATTTGTTTAGGGAAATTAAGTCTGGCCTTGTTATATAGTTCTTTATTACGAGGTTCAGACCGATCTAATGTTCGCCATTCCTCAGCAGTTAACCCTGCTCTTTCCCCATACATTTCATTGTAAGCCCCTTCCAATTGATCCAGCACTTGAATATAAATCTCATAGCTGGTTCCACGACTGGTTTTTACAGAAACGATAGCGTCTTCCGGACTGTCCGAAAGTTCAGGATTGCGACCATTGTTAAGAACAAACTCCTTCACCATGTCCTTTAAGGCATTGACATCTTCGAGTGGCTCATCTTCAACCAACAGTCTATCCTGTGCATTGATCAGCACTTTGAAGATATTCCGTTGATTGAATTTAACTTCGGGTGGTGGTTCGTTTTCATCCTGCTTAGGAGGAAGGATAATAAATAATCCCTTGTCCGAAGCAATAGTTGTGGTGACGAGGAAGAAAATCAAAAGCAAGAATGCAATGTCTGCCATAGAGCTTGCATTCACTTCTGTGCCTCCTCTTTTTTTATTTCTTGCCATACTTCTTATTTAAAGTTTTTAGCAACTTCCGTAAATACAATTCCTAAAATGGCACCAATGAGCATGACATACATCATGACAATTGTACCACCGATTAGCTTAGATGCACCCGATGTTTCAACATCATGGTTGGTATATACAGCGGTTACCTCATCGCCAGCGATAGCATAACTTACGCCGAAAACTACTATTAGGCCTACAAGGCCAATTCCAGTTTTTATTAATGTTTTTGGCTCCCCCAAAGAATTGATGAGGGGAAGCACTATAGCGCCGAGTGCTGCTACAATAACCAATGCATAGGAAATGTATAAAACAACGTCGGCAAAGAGTGATTGATCCATAGTCTTCTCTTATTTATCGATACGAAATAATTTTGCAATAAGTTACCTATTAACTAGGCAGCCCTATTTTTAGTCAAATTGTATCTTACTAAGATATCAACGAGTGCGATGGAAGAATCTTCCATTTTGTTCACTAAAGAATCAATTTTAGACACCAGGTAGTTGTAAAACAACTGTAAAATTACCGCAACAATAAGACCTGCTACCGTAGTTAAAAGTGCCACTTTAATACCACCCGCCACAAGAGAAGGAGAAATATCACCAGCGGCTTCAATAGCATCGAAAGCACCAATCATACCGATTACAGTACCCATGAAACCCAACATTGGAGCAAGTGAAATAAATAATGAAATGTAAACTAAGCCTCTCTCCAGTTTACCCATTTCTACAGAACCGTAGGCGATAATTGATTTTTCAACCATCTCCACACCTTCAGAAGAGCGCATTAGACCCTGCGTAAAAATAGAAGCCACCGGCCCCCTGGTAGACTTGGTTACCTCTTTGGCTTTTTCAACTCCACCTGTAGCTAGAGCATCTTCAACCCGTGCTAAAAGCTTATCAGTGTTGGTAGTAGCCAGATTGAGTGTGATGATACGCTCAATAGAGATTGCAAGACCTAAGATAAGACAGATCAATACAACGGTCATAAACTCCCAACCACCTTCAATAAACTTTTCTTTTACGATTTGATGAAAAGAACGTTCTTCTACTGGTTCAATATCATCGTCTGTTTCAATAGGCTCATTTTGAACAGGAGTTTCATCAATGGCTGCGGTATCCGTATCCAAAGTATCTGATTCCATCTGAGCGGTGTCCTGGTCTGCCATTTCAGCTTCATCAGCAGCCATGTCTTCCTGGGCATAGACATTAGTACTAAAAGTCAGTACACCCGAAAGCATCAATAAAGCAAATAACTTTTTCATAGTTTAGTTTTTAGTAAATTCTAATAATGGTTAAACAGTTTTATAGAGTATAATGTAAGGTTTTGCTTGAAGAAGCTAATTTATAAATAAAATATTAAAAAGCAGAGAGGAAGGGATTCGAACCCCCGGTACCCTTTTGGGGCACACTCACTTTCCAGGCGAGCACCTTCAACCACTCGGTCACCTCTCTGTATCGTCAAAATTTTAAATTGACGCAGGCACAAATAAATCAATAAATATCACTTAATGCAAGTTTTAAAAAATATTTTTGGGTTAGAACTAACTTATACCATTTCGCCAGAAATAGGTTGAATTAATTCTTTTCTCAGCCTTTCCAACGAATTTTCTTTGCCGAGTAAGTGCATCATTTTTGTTACTGAAGCCTCAAATGTAATATCTGCACCACTTAACACCCCAATATTGTCTAATGTTTTGCTCGTTTCGTACCTTCCCTGCAACACCCTACCGCCATTACATTGCGACACATTGAAAATGAGTACGTTGTTATCGATAGCCTTCTTCAAACAATTGACGAACCATGCATCACTTGGTGCGTTGCCAGAGCCATAACTTTCCAAGATAATACCTTTTAAGTTAGGTGTACTAAGAATTTGCCGTACCATCGTCTCATTTATGCCCGGGAACAATTTCAAGACGCCTACCCTGTTATCCATTTCAGGAAAATACTGCAGTTTTGCATCCGCATCATAGGGTTTAATAGCTGAATTTCTATAGTCAATAGAAATGCCTGCTTCTGCTAAAACAGGGTAATTTTCTGATTCGAAAGCATCAAAATGCACACTTTCCACCTTTTTACTTCTGTTCCCCCTAAGCAAAAAATAGTCAAAATAAATGCAAACTTCAGAAACTAATGGTTTGCCCTGCTCATAGGCACTGGCGATTTCAAGTGCTGTAATTAAATTTTCCCGCGCATCTGAGCGGGGTGCAGAAATTGGCAATTGCGCCCCTGTGAAAATAATTGGTTTATTTAGACCCTGAAGCATAAAACTTAAGGCAGAAGCACTATAAGCCATAGTATCCGTACCATGTAAAATCACAAAGCCATCAAACTGCTCATAATGGTCTACAATAATGTCGCCCATCAGTCGCCAATGTCTGGGGTCAATATTGGAAGAATCTATCAGTTCTTTCAATGAAATGACTGTCAGCCCAATTTCCATATTTTTAATAAATGGCAACTGGTCAAGAATATTATGAAAATCAAAGGGTACAAGTGCGCCTGCATTATTGTAAGACATACCCAGTGTGCCACCGGTATAAATCATGAGTATATGTCTTTGTGGCTGTTTGGGAGCTGTGGTGTTGAGGTATATTTTGTCAAAATTCATGATTGAAACACCTCCATTGCATTTTTGGTGGTAATACTGGCGACCTCTTCGACACTGATATTTTTTAGATCTGCAATTTTTTCGGCTATTAACTTAAGGTAAGATGGCTCATTTCTTTTTCCACGAAAGGGCTTAGGCGCCAGATAAGGGCTATCGGTTTCCAATACCATTTGCTCTAATGGCAACTCAGGCATGAGCTCTGCCAGCCCCCCATTTTTAAAGGTTACGACTCCGCCGATTCCTATATTAAAATTCAGGTCTGCTATTCTTTTTGCATCCTCCACAGTGCCGGAAAAACAGTGAAATACACCTCTAAGATGCTTATCTTTCATTGATTCTACGATCGTAATTGTCTCTTCAAACGCATCACGACAATGAATGACAATAGGAATTTTTAACTTTTTCGCCCACTCGATTTGCAAGGAAAATGCTTCTATCTGCTGCTCTTTAAAGGTTTTATCCCAATATAAGTCGATACCAATTTCCCCGACCGCTACAAAGTTGCGCTTTTGCAACCAATCTTCCACGAGGTATAATTGCTTTTCGAAGTGTTTGTCCACAGCACCAGGGTGCAGGCCCATCATGGGTACGCATACCGATGGGTAACTTAGCTCCAGTTCTAACATGCCATCAATACTATCGACATCGATATTGGGCATGTAAATTTTTTCTATGCCCTCTTCCAGTGCGCGATCAATGATTTCCCCCTGTTCCTTGGCGAACTGCTTATCATAAATATGGGCATGGGTTTCAATAAATTTCATTTCCTATAAATTTTAAACTGCAGAGTAGTATTTTATTTATTATAAACCCTCCCCTTCCAAACAATTTTTCCTGATATTAAATATTGAAATAAAGAGGCTATTGAGATTGTACAGGAATACAATTCATATAATATAAGGGCGAGCCAATGATTTTTTTCCTTTATAACAGCGGTAGTGCGCAATAGACACGCGGATTGCAAGCTTACTTTCAACAGAAAAAGACATGTTGCCATTACAGGTTGCAAATAAAGCATTATTAATAGAACAGGAAAATACAGGGCTTGCAACCCTAACATCGCTACCATAGGCCACGGCAAGAGCATAGCACCGACCATCCATCTGGTACGCTGCGCTATTAATTGCTTAAAGCTTGGGGCAGGTTTTGATATTGCATAAATATTGACTGAGACGACGTGCGCACTATCGCCACCTTGCTGCTTCAAAGCC
Source organism: Cyclobacteriaceae bacterium (assembly GCA_041751515.1). Lineage (GTDB taxonomy): Bacteria > Bacteroidota > Bacteroidia > Cytophagales > Cyclobacteriaceae > JBGSXH01. The sequence goes on from JBGSXH010000521.1 coordinate 5,371, forward strand.
TGAAATAAGGCAAAATCTTCAGTAACTGAAAATGGCAATTGCTCATAACCGCCAATGGCATTATAAGCCTTTGCACTAACAGCCATATTGTTGCCCATTGCTGAAGAAGGTATACCGAGATCATGGGCAACTTTAACCATGCCAATAGCAAAAAGCCAATCGTAATGCTGAAAAGCACCCCAAAGTGTTGCTTTCCCTATTCCTGTAATGCCTGTCATGACTGCCGGCCGATGCTGCACCCATAGTTCAGCATAATTTCTTAACCAGTTTCGGTTTACTACTACATCAGCATCGGTGATACAAAGTAAGACTGCCTTTGGATCTTTAACTGCCAAGTGCGCTAAAACATTGGCTTTCCCTCTGGCATTTCCTTTATTCTCAAAGATATCATACACCTTTATCAACTGAGGATAATTTTTCTGCCATTGCATCATTTTGTCATACGTTGCATCATCGGAAGCATCGTTTCCTAGCAAAATCTGAAATTTCTGTTGAGGATAATTGCTATTGACCAAAGCATTGACACAATCATCAATATTGTCAGCTTCGTTTCTGGCTGCCACCAATACAGCGACATGTGGAAGCTCAATTTCAGTGCTATTGACGTACTCATTTTCAATAGCTAACAACCTGAAAAGTATGATAGTATCCTGAACCAATAGCAACAGGATAATACCGCTCAGTACGTATATTAATAAGGTATCGCCGCCGATGTCCATGCTTTTTCTTTAAGAAATTGCAGATATTCTGGCAAAATTCTGAACATATTATCCGCTGCTTTTATACTGTCATGAAAAACTATGATACTGCCTGGTTTTGTTAACTTTTTCAGGACTTCGATACTCTTCTCAGGCAAAAGTTCCTGATCGAAATCTGCAGAAATTACATCCCACATAATTACTTTGTAATGCAGCTCAAGCTCTTGCATCAGCGCTGGGGTAATTTTACCATATGGGGGGCGAAATAATGTATGCTTAATGGCAATATCCCCTTCATAATGCTGCATTATTTGATTGCAATGTGCTATATCACGCAAATACGCTGCCTTAGAATGCTTCCAACCATCCATATGGTGGTAGGTATGATTACCCACTGCATGGCCAGCGGCAACCACCTGGTAAAATATTTCAGGATGCCTTTCTATGTTTTCTCCGACACAGAAAAATGTGGCTTTTGCCTGGTAATGAGAGAGTATACTAAGCACTTCAAGGGTAACATCCGGAATTGGTCCATCGTCAAAAGTCAGATAAACTTCATTCTTTGCAGGCAGGGTGTAAATAAGGTTGGGGAATACCCAACGCAGCAAATGGGGAAATTTGTAAGTATACATCGCTCAGGCACTGAATCGACAGGAGAGCAGCGTAATATCATCATGGTAAGGAACAGTACCGCGAAATGCATCCAAAGCTTGCAAAAGTTCGCTATGCAGAAGCTCCAGGGACATTCCGTTTTTATATTGCTGAAAGATTTCTACTGTTCTTTCCAGACCAAAAGGCTCTTCTTCACTATTGAAGGACTCCACCAACCCGTCTGTATAACCCAGGAAAGTAAAATTTTCAATCTCGTGCAAGGTCTCTCCATTCAGGAATGGTAATGGATGAAAACTACCCAATATGGTGGTTCCTTTTTCCAGCATACGCATTTCGCCATTTTGCATCATCAACGGAGGGTTATGACCGGCATTGACATAAGTCAATGTTTTGGCTTCTTTATCGTAAATCCGAACGATTCCAAAATATTGGTATTGTTTGGAAAATATTCAGGCACTGTAACTGAAAACGGATTTTATTGGGCCAATCCATTTTATTCAAAAGCAAAAATTTCATTGAAGGCTCGCACACTTGACGGTGATAAAATAAAAGTAAAAGTTGTTTTTCATAAAACTGCTGGTTAAAGGATTTGATTATGTATGAAAAAATAATGATACAGTT
>JBGSXH010000522.1:0-5981 GCA_041751515.1 Cyclobacteriaceae bacterium
AGTCTACCACTTCAGCAGGAGGAACCTTGCAATTTGACAGAACAGAAACATTATCTCTCAACGCAATCAATCTGCCTCCTTTTGTACAAACCGTAGGCTCCGGCACATTGGATGCGCGTGGTGATAGCCGAATCGAAAGGGTAATACAGGGTGCCTATCTGCAACAGACTTTCGGATTTTATGATAAACTTTTTCTAACAGGCGCCTTACGTGTAGACAAATCTTCACTATTTGGACCTGGCGAGCGTACCCAATATTACCCTAAAGTCAGTGGTGCCTATGTATTGTCTGAAGAAAATTTCTTGCAAAACAGCTCAGCGGTGAACCTGGTAAAATTCAGAGCATCCTACGGTGAGGCTGGCAACTTAACTGGAATTGGTGCTTTTGAGCGCTTTACTAATCTGAACCCGGTAAACATTGACGGACAAACAGGCTTATTACCAAGCACCCAGCGGGGTGTTTTGGGCTTGCGACCTGAAAGACAGAAAGAGTCTGAGTTTGGCGTTGATCTTGGCTTTTTTAATAACCGTTTAGGTTTTGAATTTACATACTACTTTAAAGAAGTAGAAGATTTACTGCTTAACAGATCCTTAGCACCTACTACCGGTTTTACCTCGACGAGGGCCAATGTGGGAACTTTAAAGAATGAAGGATTTGAAATGCTTTTAAGGGCAGTAGTATTGCAAACCGATGACGTAAGCTGGAACATTAGCAGCACTTTGAGTCGAAATGTCAATAATATTGATGGGATTGAAGAAGATTTTCTGATCCTGGCCAATAGCTTTGACCAGTCTGCAGCAATTAATGGTTCTCCGCTAGGCGTATTTTACACCACTTATACTGCGAGAAATCCTGACGGCTCCTTATTGCTTAATGCCAATGGTTTACCTCAAATTGATCGCGAAGACAGAACTGCAGAAGGTCAGCCAATTGGCACGCCACGCAGAGATGTATTGGGGGATCCCAACCCTGTCTGGATAGGTTCGTTCATCAACGATGTCTCTTATAAGAATTTCAATTTCCGTGTGCAGTTTGATGCCATGTACGACTTCGATGTTTTCAATTTCACCCGAAGAATTATGGCTAACCCTGCATTCGCAGGCGGTGACTTATATGCCATGGAATTGAGAGGAGAATTACCCAAAGGCTACAACCAATCTACAGTAGCCACCTTCGACCGCTATATTGAAGATGGTTCTTTTGTGAAATTGAGAGAGCTATCTGTTAGCTATGACTGGGCCCCAAGAGCTTCAGTATTTCAGAACCTGCGTTTCAGCCTTATTGGGAGAAACCTCTTCAGCTTTGACGACTACTCCGGTTGGGACCCTGAAACCAATGCTGCCGGACAAAGTGCAACACGGGGTTTTGACTTTAATGAAGTACCTATACCGAGAACCTATTCTGTGGGTGTAACTGCTAATTTTTAATCTGACGATCTTATGAAATCTATATATATAATCATCACATTGCTATGCTTTTCAGTTTTCCTGAGCTGCGAAAGTGATATCCCGAACCCGAACCAGGCCACGGACGAAGAAGCCTTTAATGATCAGCGAGGGTTAATCGCCATAAGTGTGGGCCTGCGCCAATACTATTCCACCACTGCGCTGACACGCATCATCATCACACCGGGAGTAAGTACGCGTGAATTGGCTGCTTTTACCACATTTGTGAATTACCAGCAACTCCAGGACGGTGGTGAAGAAATTCTGCCAAACAACTCATTCACTACCGGTCTTTGGTCGCAGTTGTATACGGTAGTGGGTATTTCAGAACGCATCATTAACAGCGTTCCCGGTGTTGTACCTGATCCTGCAGTGGCAGATGGATTAATTGCCCATGCCAACTTCTACCGTGCCCTGGCACTATTGAACCTGGTGCAGTCTTTTGAGCAAATTACTTTAGAAACCAATGAGGCGGGTGTAGCAGAATTTACCGATCGTGCCACGGCACTGCAATTCATTGCTGAAATGCTGGAAGGAAATATCAACACCTTCACCAATAACCCTCCTCCAGCTTCATTCTTGAATGATATTGGAGGAAATGTAGATATCAATTTCTCAAGCCGAGCGGTGCTCGCCAGGGTTTACCTGATGCAGGAAAGGTATCAGGATGCCATTGATATGTCAATGACTGCACCTATGAACCAAGTAAGTGAATTTACTTACGACAGCGAAAACGCTAATCCGCTTTGGCAACTTGGGGTAAACAGCAATGACTGGAGACCCATAGATAATTGTGGGCTTTCCCAGGTAGCACCTGAAGATGGCAGACTGGCATTCTTTTTATCACCGGCAGATACAACGGGCTATAACAATGTGCAAGTGGAAAATTTAGTAGGTTTCTATGCGCAGCAGACCGCCTCAATACCAGTATATCGTCCTTCAGAAATGATGCTAATCAGGGCTGAAGCGTATGCAAGACTGAATCAGGCAGAGAATGCCATCGTGGAAATCAATAATATCCGAACGAAAACAGATGATCCTTTAGGAATTAATGCTGGCCTTCCCGAATACAGCGGTGGCAGCAGTCAGCAAGAGCTTTTAGAAGAGATTTATGTCCAAAGAGCAATAGAACTATTCTTAAACGGACAAAGATTAGAAGATTCTAAAAGGCTCGGAATTCAAGGCCCTCCCAACAGCACTGAATTCCGCACCAGGAATTTCTATCCTTATCCGGATAATGAAAGATTTAATAATCCCAATACTCCGGCTGATCCAAATATTTAAATAAGGAAGGGAGCATGACGCTCCCTTCCTTATTTAATCTCATTCAATATCTTGCATAAATCAGCACAATATTGCATATTGTAGCACGAAATACTGCAATATCCTGCAAACTTAAAATTTAAAGAAAAATGCTTAAAGAAGAGAGGCAAAATTTTATATTAAATGAGGTCAGGGCTCATAGCAGGGTATTATCTTCTGAGCTAAGTCTTCAGCTCAATGTATCAGAAGACACCATCCGACGAGACCTCAAAGAGCTTAGCGATACGGGCCACCTCCGGAAAGTACACGGTGGCGCAATGTCCACATCGCTGAATCCATATCATTTTAAAGATCGGGAGATTTATGCGCATGAAGATAAAGTGCTGGTTGCTAAAAAGGCCACGCCTTTATTTGAAGACGGGCAGGTGATTATTATGGACGGAGGAACTACCAACCTGGAGCTTGCCCGCATATTTCATCCCAATCTGAAAGCAACAATTTTCACCAATAGCATTCCTATTGCCACGCAGCTCACTGAGCATCCGCACATCAACATCATTTTCATTGGAGGAAAGCTATTGAAACAGGCACAGGTAACTATAGGCATGGAAGTGATACAATCTTTACAAAGATTAAAGGCAGATATTTGTGTATTAGGTACCCGAAGCATTGATTTAAAAGCAGGTATTAGCGAAATCGATTGGGAAGAAGCGCAGGTAAAACGTGCAGCAATGGCCGCAGCAAACCAGGTTGTATCGCTGGCTATTTCGGAAAAGCTCAACACAGTACAGCCCTATATTGTGGGCGATATCAATGCTGTGCACACCTTAGTGACTGAATTAAATCCTGACGACAATCGACTACAGCCCTATCATAAAGCAGGATTAGATATATTATAAACCTAAATTAGCCATTGACCAATGGAAAACTTCACTTATTCAGACAAACGGTACGAAAAGATTCCTACCACTATCTATGATGATGCCCAGCAAGGCTCGCTGGCAGTGGCAGCAGAAATCGCCGCGCTCATCCGTGAAAAGGCAAAAGCAGGTGAAAACGCTGTTTTAGGGCTTGCCACAGGCTCTACCCCCACCCGGGTATACGAAGAACTTGTGCGCATGCATCAGGAAGAAGGCCTGAGTTTTAAAAATGTAATTACCTTTAACCTGGATGAATACTTTCCCATGCTACCCGACTCGCTACAAAGCTATGTCCGGTTCATGAACGATTATTTATTTGATCATATTGATATCCCCAAGGCCCAGATTCATGTACCCGATGGGACGCTTCCTATAGAAGATGTTGCCGCCTATTGCATGGCTTATGAGAAAAAAATTGATGATGCAGGCGGTTTAGACCTGCAGGTGCTGGGCATCGGTAGAACTGGCCATATCGGTTTTAATGAACCTGGCTCACCTGCCAATTCACTCACGAGGCTCATTACGCTGGACAGTATCACTAGAACCGATGCTGCGAGCGATTTCTTCCATGAAGAAAATGTACCACGCCGGGCGATTACCATGGGTGTGGGCACCATTAGCAAAGCGCGAAAAATTATTTTGATGGCATGGGGAGAAGGCAAAGCGCCTATCATAAAACGCACCATTGAAGGCGAGGTGTCGGAGTCTGTGCCTGCAACTTTTCTACAACATCACAAAAATACCCAGATCGTCCTCGATGAAGCCGCCGCCGATGAGCTTACACGTATCAAAACTCCCTGGCTGGTACGCCCTTGCGACTGGACCGCTACCTTAATACGCCGCGCAGTGGTCTGGCTGTGCAATAAAGTTGAAAAGCCAATACTAAAGCTTACTGATGAAGATTATAATGAAAATGGCATGAGCGACCTTATCGCCGAACAGGGCCCCGCTTATAATATCAACATCCGTATTTTTAATGAGCTGCAGCATACCATAACCGGATGGCCAGGTGGCAAACCGAATGCTGATGATTCCCAGCGGCCGGAACGTGCTAAACCATTCCCTAAGAAAGTGCTTATCTTCAGTCCACATCCCGACGATGATGTTATTTCCATGGGTGGCACACTGATCAGGCTGGTGGACCAGGGACATGAAGTGCATGTCGCTTACCAGACATCCGGAAACATTGCCGTTTTTGACGATGATGCCCTTCGTTTTGTAGACTTTGCAGTAGACTTTGTAGATAAGGTTGGCGGTAGCAATCAGGAAGTGCATGACCTGTATGACCGCATGCGTACCTTTTTAAAAACCAAGCAGCCCGGACAAGAAGATTTGCCGGAAATACAGGATATAAAAGGATTGATCAGACGCGGGGAAGCCAAAGCCGCCTGCCGCTTCTGCGGGGTTCCGGATGCCAATGCGCACTTCATGAAGATGCCTTTCTATGAAACAGGTAAAGTGCGGAAAAATCCACTTTCGGAAGAGGATGTGCAGACGGTTAAAGCATTAATTGAAAAAATACAGCCGCATCAGATTTATGCTGCTGGTGATCTATCTGACCCTCACGGTACACACAGGGTATGTTTAAGTGCCATCACCCAAGCAGTTACCCGGCTAAAAGAAGAGGATTATATGAAAGATTGCTATGTTTGGCTGTATCGCGGCGCATGGCAGGAATGGGACATCGACCAGATCGAAATGGCCGTGCCCATTAGTCCCGAAGAACTGGAACGAAAGCGCAGGGCCATCTTCAAGCATCAGTCGCAAAAAGATAGACCATTATTTCCAGGCCATGATAAGCGTGAATTCTGGCAACGGGCCGAAGACCGGAACCGTGCTACCGCTGAATTTTACGATAAACTTGGCTTACCAGAATATGAAGCCATGGAAGCATTTGTCAGATGGGAATTTTAATTAATTAACCAGTTGTTCTGAAAGTCTCCAGCAAATTGCGACCGCAACTTTCTGGAGATTTTTTCTTATAACTTCACCTGTTCTGAAAGCACAGGCACACTCTCCTGCTGATACTCTTCTACAAAAGTTACCGAGTAACGATAGCGCTTTCGTTTGAGCAGTGTTTAATCCTCATAAAATCTACAGCATAACGAACTTTCGCTATAATATTGGCAGGATTTTCAAAGTCGGCTTCTTCCCTCGTTCCAATCAAAAACATTCTTATAAAAGTTACGTATAGTCATTTTTTTATATTTTAAATAGGGTTACTTACTTAAATCGCAGGAACATTCAGCGATCTTTTTGTTAGGCCACTTATATGCACGCAACGTTCGATAAGCTTGTCTAAAATAGTTTCTCTATGGTTTCTTCGATTGAATCTAAAGAAGTATTCGTCGAT
>JBGSXH010000523.1:0-3873 GCA_041751515.1 Cyclobacteriaceae bacterium
AAAATCACTGAAGCCAAGGGCAACAACGGATTTATCTTCGATGGTTTTCCACGCACTGTAAAGCAGGCAGCCGCTCTCGATAAGCTGATGGAAAATAACAACGCCCTTATCGATGGCATGATCGCCCTTGAAGTTCCGGAAGAGGAGTTGAAAAAACGTATTAAAGAACGTGGCAAAACTTCTGGTCGTTCTGATGATCAAGACGATTTTAAAGTCGAGACACGCATCAAGGTATACCTGGAAGAAACACTTCCTGTTGCCGAATATTACAAGAGACATGGCAAACTTGCCAGCGTCAATGGCGTAGGCAGTATTGAGGATATTTTTAATAGCATTTGCGAAAAGATAGACCTCTTAAAAGAAAGACAGTAAATGTGAACTCATTTATCTTCATTTATTCATCAATCCATACAAAGCAGGCTTAAAGCCTGCTTTTGTTGCTTCAATAAACATTACACTCGTGGCTGGTTCCAATTTCATCGATTACGTAAAATTTTGCTCTCGCAGTGGTGCCGGTGGTCCTGGCGCGATTCACTTTCGTCGCGAGAAGCACGTACCTAAAGGCGGCCCTGACGGCGGCAACGGTGGCCGTGGTGGCCATATTATCCTCAGGGGCAATGCTCAGCTTTGGACACTGCTCCACCTTAAATACAAAAAGCATGTCATTGCCAAAAATGGCAAACCCGGAGAAGGCGCCTTAAAAACGGGCATGCAGGGGGAAGACATCATTTTAGAGGTTCCGCTAGGCACAGTTGCCAAAGATGCGGAGACCGGTGCGGTGCGTTTTGAAATTACTGAAGAAGGTGAAGAGAAAATTCTTACCAGCGGAGGGCGCGGGGGGCTGGGCAATGAAAATTTTAAAAGTGCTACCAATCAGGCCCCCAGACATCATCAACCCGGTGAGGCGGGTATAGAAGAATGGATAGTGCTGGAGTTGAAACTACTGGCCGATGTTGGGTTGGTGGGCTTTCCGAATGCCGGTAAAAGCACCCTGCTCTCCGCTGTTTCGGCTGCTACACCTGAAGTAGCCGATTATCCCTTCACCACCTTGATTCCTAACCTGGGCGTAGTGAGCTATCGGGACTATAAGTCATTTGTTATGGCTGATATTCCCGGAATTATTGAAGGCGCTTCTGAGGGCAAAGGATTGGGTGCTAGGTTCTTAAGACATATTGAGCGTAACTCTATCCTGCTGTTCATGATTCCTGCAGATATTGCTGATATCAAAGAAAACTACCGTATTCTGCTGAAAGAGCTGGAGAAGCATAATCCGGAATTACTGGACAAGCGGCGGTTGCTGGCCATCTCCAAGGCTGATCTCCTAGATGATGAACTGATGGCAGAAATGAAAGCAGAACTTCCTACTGACATTCCTTCCATATTTATGAGTGCCGTAAGTGGAAAAGGGATTACTGAGCTTAAAGACATGATCTGGAAAACCCTCAATGATTAAGATTGTGTCATCTTGTCAGCCATAAACCGTCTGGCAAAGTAATTGTCATCGAAGTTGGCAGTATTTGTATAGCAATATTTGCATATGATGCCAATTTGCTATGATTAACATGATTCACAGGTGGTGGAACGCCATCTTTACTATATACAAACAGAATTTAGCTTTTATTATGTCGAAAGATAAAGTTGAAGAACAAGAGAAAGATACGCAGGACAATGCTGCTGCCGAGCAGCAGGAAGCCACTGTAGATAATAATACGCAGCAGGACGAAGCGTCAAGTGCTGAGTACGAAGGTGCTGCAGCGGAAAAAGAGCATACTATCAGTCCGGAAGAGGATGCTGAGGCTAAACTTCAGCAGGAACTTGGTGAAGCCAAGGATAAATACCTCCGTTTGTATTCTGAATTTGAAAACTTCAGACGCCGTACTTCCAGGGAAAAGCTGGAGCTGACAAAAACTGCAAGTGAAGGGCTGATGACAGCCTTAATACCTATACTGGATGATTTTGAGCGCGCTCAGAAATCCATGGAAGGTCACGATGATAAGGATGAAACGCTGCGCGAAGGATTCAAACTCATTCAGGACAAGTTCCAAAAAACGCTGGAAAAGAAGGGTTTAAAATTGATGGACCATGAAAAAGGAAGCGATTTTGATGCGGACTTGCATGAAGCCATCACACAAATACCTGTTGAAGAGGAGTCTTTGAAAGGGAAGATTGTTGATGTTGTAGAAAAAGGGTATTACCTGGATGAAAAAGTGATCCGGTATGCCAAAGTTGTAATAGGAGCATAAGGGGCATGGCTAAGAGAGATTATTACGAAATACTAGGGGTGAGCAAATCTGCCACACCTGAAGAGATTAAAAAAGCTTACAGAAAAGTTGCGATAAAATTTCACCCGGACAAAAACCCGGGAGATCCTACTGCTGAGGATAAATTTAAAGAGGCAGCAGAAGCCTACGAAATACTGAGCAACCAGGAGAAGAAGCAGCGATATGACCGTTTCGGCCATCAGGGCATGAATGGTGGTTTCGGTGGCGGAGGCCAGGGTGCCAATATGAACATGGATGATATTTACAGTCAGTTTGGAGATATCTTCGGTGGCGGCGGCGGCAGCCCGTTCGATAGCTTTTTCGGTGGCGGCGGAGGCGGAGGCCAAAGTCGCAGGGGCAGAAAAGGCTCTAACCTGCGTATAAAGCTCAAACTCAACCTGGAAGAGATTACCAATGGCGTTGAGAAGAAAATCAAGGTAAAGCGACACGTTTCCTGTAGCACTTGTAGTGGTACCGGCGCTAAAAATGGTGCAGCATTCAGTACATGTACAGCCTGCGGAGGCAGCGGACAGCTGCGCAAGGTAGTGAATACCATGCTGGGTCAAATGGTCTCTTCTTCTACTTGCCCGGCTTGTCATGGGGAAGGGAAAGTGATTACAGATAAATGTGATTCATGCCACGGTGAAGGCCGGGTAATGGCTGAGGAAGTTATTCCTATTAAAATTCCTGCCGGTGTGGCGGAAGGCATGCAGCTTTCTATGGCTGGCAAGGGTAATATGCCGCCGCGAGGTGGTGTACCCGGAGACCTGCTCATCGTCATTGAGGAAGAAGAACATGAGGTACTAAAGCGTGATGGCAATAATATTATTTATGACCTGTACATTAGCTTTGTAGACGCTGCGCTGGGCACCAACCTGGAAGTACCTACGATAGATGGCAAAGTAAAAATTAAGATTGATGCCGGAACACAAAGTGGTAAAATATTGCGACTGCGTGGCAAAGGCGTCAAAGACATTAATGGTTATGGTAAAGGCGACCAGCTGATCCATGTAAATATCTGGACGCCGAAAGCATTGAGTAAAGAAGAAAGAGAAACCCTGGAAGCGTTGAGAACATCTGACAACTTTATCCCGAACCCAGGTAAAAATGAAAAAGGATTTTTCGATAAGATGAAGGAATTCTTTTAGGATATTATAAAGTATCCAATACAAAAAAGGCTGTTTCGTGATTGAAGCAGCCTTTTTTTGTTTTTGATGAATGTAGCATGATTTTCCGACGATAGACTAAAATTTTGTCGTCGATGATGCTATCCACATCTAACAACTTTAGTAGATTCTTTTGTTGCGCTTTAGGATTTGATTTTGGCAGTTTTAATTTCAGAACTTATAATTTGGCAATATTTATCTGATTCCTACCCATAGCCCAGGGTTTAAACCCTGGGCTATGGGTAGGAGAACTTTGATGATTTTTCTGAGCTTTCGCTATCCTTTGTTCATGATCAAATATTCTATTACATTATTCCAGAGACAAAACATACTTTAATATGAAGAATAGTTTTGGAAACTACTATAACCAATGCTTGGCTAGTAACACACTTTACCTATTAAATAGGTATTTGATTCCAAAAGAATGCAACAAACCACTGCCTGAA
>JBGSXH010000524.1:0-1999 GCA_041751515.1 Cyclobacteriaceae bacterium
CTAAAACTGCCTGCATAAGTAGTATCACTATGGTCATTCCAATAATTTTCAAATATGACAGAGTCATCTTTTACAATTAAAAAAGCGACAGGATCGTAGCTGAAGAAAGTTTCTGCATATTTATCAGGTATTTCTTTTAACACCCGTTGTGCTCTGGGAAGCGCCGCACCCTGACCTGCTTCAACAATTCTGTTCTCGAAAATTTTATAGTCGTCAAGGTCTGCAAAATTATAGTAAAGAGCGCGTCTTAGATAATCCTGGCTTAAAATGACAACTAATAATGTAAAAAATAGCAGTAGAAGACTGTTTCTCAGGGTAAAAAATCGGTACATAAAATCTTTTTGTTTTGAACACTGGCCAATGCAACCTTTCTTAGTCTAAAGAAGTCTTTCTGAAAACTAACAGTTATTCTTTCTTAATAGCAAAACTATATCGCTAAAGTATTATATTTAATTAAGTTTTGCCACACCTAAATTTATTTCCTATGAAAACAATTCCATTAACAGCTTTACTTCTTTTATGTGCCGTCCTAAGTTTAGCTCAAAATCAGGACCGAAGAGAGCTCGACAGCTTTACCGAGGTGAAAGTATCCCAATCTATTGAAATAGAACTTATTCAGGGCAACCGTGAGGCAATTGAGCTGGAGCTCACCAATATTGATCCTGAAGAGGTCATCACAGAAATACGGCGCGGACAATTGACAATAAAGCTGGAAAGCGGCAATTATAGGAATATCAGCGTAAAAGGTAAATTATATTTTCGCAGTATCGATAAAATTGAAGTAAGTTCATCAGCAAAGGTATATAGCAACGATAATCTGGACACTTCAAATGATTTTGCTGCATCCACAAGCTCCTCAGGCAGCTTAAAGCTGAAAGATGTTAGCGCCAAATCTGCCAAAGTAGATGTGAGTAGTTCTGGAAAAATTGAAATGGGGAAAATTAATGCAGATAACCTAGACACTCGAGCATCTAGTTCAGGAAAGATAACATTGGCGGCCAATGTCAATAAGTTTGATGGAAAGGCGAGCAGCTCAGGAAAGATCACTATCAGTGGTAGAAGTCCTATACAGCATATTGAAGCCTCTTCCAGTGGCAAAGTTGATGCTATTGAACTTGAAGGAGATGAGATTTCTGCCAGTGTAAGTTCTTCAGGAAAAGCCAGTATTCATGCCAATAATTCCCTGGAAGCAACTGCCAGTAGTGGAGGCAAAATTAGTTATAAAGGCTCTCCGTCCAAAGAAAAATTTACCGCAAAAAGTGGTGGAAAAGTATCCAAACAATAAACTGAGCAGACACAAAAGTCCCTGTTATACAATGCAAAAACACGTATAACAGGGACTTTTATTTTAATGCAGAATGAAACAAAAATGAAAAATTATCCTTGCGGATTCTTTTCGAATTCTTCCAGCTGATCATAAGCGCCTCTGATAAGATGGTGTTGCTCAACGAGTTTTTCTTTCACATAAGCTGGCAAAGTATCGGTCTTTAAAACCTCTTCATACTCTTTAATTGCATCTACTTCTGCCTGCTTGCTCTGCTGGATAATTTTAACAGTGTCGGTACCATTTAGTCCCGATTTAAACTCTGCCCATATTCTCTTCAGCTCTCTAGACACTTCGGTCTTTGCAGTAGCTTCTCCTCCAAGGTCTCTTATAAGTCCCTTTAACTCTTCTCTAAAAAGTGCGCGTTGTTGCGAAAGCCTGTAAAAAATTGTTGAAAGTTCACCTTCTTTCAAGTGTTCTGCAGCGTCTTTGTAGCCATTGGTAGAATCCTCGCAAGCTTGGATCAATTCATTAAGCTGATTAATAACAGGCTGATTTTTATTGTCTTGCATAATATTTTAATTTTTTTTATTAGAACAGAAATCCTAAATCAATGTTTTAAAATTCGATAATCTGTCCTTCAGCAGCGATCTCAAAAGAAATGTTGGCTTCATTCTCCAGCATTTCCGGACCACAATGATTGAGTACAATTCGCTTTGTCTTCAATCTGGATGC
>JBGSXH010000525.1:0-8836 GCA_041751515.1 Cyclobacteriaceae bacterium
AAGAATAAAAAACAGGTATATGTTAAAAATAAAAGCATTCACTTTTAATCCATTTGCTGAAAATACTTATGTAGCATACGACGATGCCTCATTGGAAGGCATTGTGGTTGATCCAGGATGTTATGAGCCGGAAGAATGCGAAGAACTCGATATTTTCATTAAAAAAAAGAAAATAACTATCACTCAGTTAATCAACACGCACGGACATATCGATCATGTTTTGGGCAACCAATTTGTAAAGGATACTTACAAGGTGAAGTTAGGTATTCATCAGCTCGATGAGCCGGTTTTCAAGGCCGTAGGCAGCTACGCCAGTAATTATGGTTTTCATCAGTATTCACCAGCCACTATCGATCATTATTTGAAGGAAAATGATTTAGTAAAAGTTGGTAAGCATACTTTTGAGGTCATTTTTGCACCAGGGCATGCTCCAGGTCATATCGTATTAGTGAACGATGAACACAAGGTCATTCTCGGAGGCGACGTATTATTTAAGGACAGCATTGGCCGTAGCGACCTCCCCGGAGGCGATCACGAGACTTTACAGAAAAGTATTCGTGAAAAATTATTTATCTTGGCAGACAGCATGGTTGTATATCCCGGTCATGGGCCAACGACTACCCTGGGCTATGAGAAAAAATATAATCCTTTTTGTGCTATTGCTAAACGATAAAACTTGAAGCTTTTTCAACATCTTCCTAATGCCCTAACCTGCGCTAATCTGCTTTGTGGCTGTATTGGAGTAGTAGCTGTAGTGCAGCACGATTGGTTTTTGGCCACCGCCTTGGTTTGGCTTGCCGCTATTTTCGACTTTTTTGACGGTTTTGTTGCCAGGTTACTCAAGGCGCATTCACAAATAGGCAAAGAACTCGACTCCCTTGCAGACATGGTAACTTTTGGTTTCCTGCCAGCTTTCTTCATGTTTTATCTTATCAAAGATAATGGCGTTGAAGGTTTGTGGCCCTACCTCGCATTTAGTATTGCCATCACTTCTTCACTGAGACTGGCAATTTTTAATGTGGATACCCGGCAGTCTGACGCTTTCATTGGTTTGCCCACCCCTGCTAATGCACTATTTATTACCGCTTTGCCATTTCTATATCAAAAATTTACAGTTTTGACCCCAATCCTGACCAATGGTTACGTCCTGATAGCAATTGCATTACTAATGGCTTATCTTCTAGTGGCACCAGTAAAGCTTATTGCGCTAAAATTTACAAATGCCAGTTGGCAGGATAATTCAATGAAATTCACCTTAATTGGTCTTTCTTTCCTCGCACTCCTGTTTTTTCAACAGGCATCCATACCTTTGATTATTTTATTATACTTAACTTTGTCTATCATTGACAATTATTTAATCAACAGACAAGCTTCTTAAATAGAAGAAGAGCAGTGCCAAAATTGATGTATTGCTATTGAAGGAGATATAAAATTTGTAAGGGTATCAATGTCTGAAACGCTGATCTGTTGGAAAGTCGCTGCAGCAGTGGAAAGTAGTCATTACCTGCAAAAAATGATCATCAATATGGATTATGAATGCCCTTGGTTTGTCCTCAATGCATTTGACAATCAGAGTCGGGCATTTTCCTGGCTCCTTTCTTTCCGGCGTATATATGATAATACCTGAAATTACGTTTGCTAGCTAATGAAGTATTGCACAAACATATTTTGTGTTCTTTTTATATTATTTTTGGCATATAGTTCTGCTTTTGCCCAAAAGCTATATACTCAAGAAAGCATCCATTGGGAAGCCAAGACTATCGGTTCAGAGGACCCACAGATTGCTGCCTGGGACAGTCTACCTAAAAACGTCATTTTTATTTCCGATGATCCGATGCCCTATGTACGGATTGAACTGAAGGGAAATTTTCGTCAATTTAATTTGAAACCGCTAAAGGAAAGCAGTTTTAATGCTAATGGTCTTAAGGCATTAAGTATTGGGGCATTTGCGATTCGCCATCATCAGAAAACCGGAAGACATAAAGTGTATACTTATGTAGATGTTCCTGTGTTTCGCTTTGATACCCTCGCCGATGCATGGCTGCGCTTGGAGCAATTTGAGCTACAATATGAGCAGGCAACTGTGTCCGCAACCAATACGAGAACTTCCAAAATGCAGCAAGGCGCTAAACCTTTATCGGAAGGCAAGTGGTTAAAGTTTCCAGTGCATGAAAATGGTATTTACAAAATTGATCGGCAGACGCTTGCGCTGGCCAGACTGGAAAACAACTGGAGTCCTGAGCATATCAGCTTATACAGTGCAGAGAGTAGCATGCTCCCCCAGGTATACATGCCAGGAGAGAAAGCAGGAGCACTAAGGGAAAAGCCTCTTCATTATGACGCGGCAGAGGATTACCTGCTTTTTTACGCAGAAAGTGCGCATGAAGAGTTTTATGATAAAGAAAATAACATCATAGACCATCATTATCATTTATACAGTGACACTGCATATTACTTCATAAGAATTGATGGTCCATCCTATACCCCAATGCCAGAACGAGAAGCGGCGCCCGTTTCAGCTGCAAGAATATCGTCTTTTACGGCATATCAATTCTTAGAAGAAGATCAACATAATATTTTAAGGTCGGGCAGACATTGGCTCGGGCAACGATTCGATGCTTTTAATCAACATAGCTTTCCATTTGATTTCGCATTAAAGCAAGCCGACACTCCAGTAAAAGTAAAGGCCAGTGTTATAGGACAATCATTTGAAGCAACAAAATTTACGCTATTTACTAGTAATCAACCTTTGGGAGAAATTGCTCTCAGTGCAATTCCCAACCAACGTTATGCTATTAAAGGCAGTTGGGGAAGTGGTGAATATGCTTTAAAAGAGGCGCCTGAAGATGGCAATATTACTTTGCGCTATGACAGAGGTAGTGCAATAAGTTCCTTGGGCTACCTTCGAAAGCTCAGCGTGGAATTTGAAAAGCACACGCAATTTCACAGTGAACAGCAGCAAAAAGGCTTTTTACAGCAATCTCCCGCTGCCAACTATAATATAGCATTTCCTGCTATTGCAGATAAAACCTATGTATTTGATCTTAGTGAAGATATACCAGTCAAGTTGCAAAGCGCAACCGCTGATAACATGTTATTATACAACGGCAGCAATAGAAAAGGAGCAAAGTTTGCCAGTAGCACAAAAAGTGCTTTAAAAACAGTGAAGTCTATAAAAACTGTTGAAAACCAGCATCTTTCGGAGTTAAATCCACCTAATCTTTTAATTATTACACATGCTTCACTCAAGCCAGCTGCGGACAGGCTGGCCAATTTCAGACAACAGTTTGAAGGGATCGCCAGCACCGTTGTCACGACTGAAGCCATCTATAATGAATATAGTGGCGGAAAGCAGGATGTTTCTGCTATTCGTAATTTTGTAGCAGATTTGTACCAGAGAGACGGAGAACAAAGCTTTAAATACCTGCTATTATTGGGCAGGGGAAGCTACGATTACAAAAACATACTTTCTGAAAAAGGCAGCCTGGTACCTACTTACCAAAGCAGGAATTTCCTGCACCCTATTTTTTCCTATGCCTCCGATGACTATTTTGGTTTTTTAGATCCTGGTGAGGGCCAGTGGGAAGAGACCCAGGATGGTGATCATATGTTGGACATTGGTATTGGCAGACTGCCGGTTGACAATATCGAAGAGGCTAATGCAGTGATCGATAAGCTGGTTAGGTATAACAGACATAAGAACACTTTTGGTGACTGGCAGCAAAAGTTCTTATTCATCGCTGACGATGGCGACAATAACCTGCACCACCGCGATGCAGATGCCATCACCAATCAGATTTATGAAAGTCATAGCGCAGTATTCATCGATAAGTTATACCTTGGCCAATACCCGCAAGTCGAAACCCCGGCAAGAATAATCAGTCCTGCCGCCAAAAATGCACTAAAAGAGAAAATAGATTTAGGAGCATTAATCATCAATTTTAACGGCCATGGTAGCGCAAACGTGCTTACTGAGCAACATATCGTTGACCCAGCCTTTGTCGCCGGTCTTGATAATTTCTACAAAATGCCCTTATTCGTAACGGCCACCTGTGAATTTGGCAGATTCGATGACCCGGAACGGCGCTCCAGTGGTGAAAATTTACTATTGAATGGTTTGGGTGGCGGCATCGGCCTGGTTACTACCTCCAGGCCAGTATTTGCCAATACCAATTTTCAGCTCAATAAAGCTTTCTACGATGGCATTTTTCATCAAGGTGAAAAGCCCGTTCGCCATTTGGGTGATATCTTTACCTATACCAAAAACACCAGTCTCAGTGGCCCCGTCAACCGTAATTTTGTGTTGTTGGGGGACCCCAGCATGCGTCTAGCATTACCTGAGGAAAGAATGGTGATAGATAGTATTACTGTAAATGGAGAAGTGGCAGATACACTAAAAGGGTTGGACAGGATAACGGTCAGTGGGAAAGTGCTCAACCCTGAATTACAGCCTGATTCCCGTTTTAATGGTGTCTTCACAGCCAGTTTGTACGATAGTCCTGACAAACTAAGCACCTTAAGTGAAAATGGTCCCTTGTTCGAATTCGAACAATTTCAGAATACATTGTACAGAGGTTCCTCAGAAGTAAAAAATGGCACATTCTCCTTTAGCTTTACACTGCCCAAGCATCTCAATTATGATGTAGATTATGGAAAAATCACCTTATGGGCGAAATCTTACAGTGACAGAAATGCCATTAATGGTAATTTTAGCCAAGTTGGTGTGGGAGGACTAAATGGTCAGGCGACGCCAGACTTGCTACCTCCTGAGCTTAGTCTTTATCTCAATGACAGCAGTTTTAAGGATGGCGGATTAACGGGCACAGAAGCCACCTTAAAAGCTTATTTTTACGATGAAAGTGGTATTAATATAGCCTCGCATAAAAATGAATACAGATTGAATGCCACCTTAGACGATTCATTGGTATATTATATAGACAATTATTATGAAGCCACTAACCATGAAGGCAGCATGGGCGAAATTGCCTTCCCGCTAAGAGATCTTGCTCCTGGCCACCATACGCTAAAGGTTAGCGCCTGGGACAACCATTTGAACGAAAGCACTTCAAACATTACATTCAGGGTTGGTGAGGACGCTAAACTACTGCTAAGCAACGTTTTCAATTATCCAAACCCGTTTTCAAACGCGACAAATTTTAGTTTTGAGCATAATAAGTCGGGAGAAGATTTAGATATTGCCATTCAATTCTTTTCGAGTCAGGGAGCGCATATTGCCACTATAAAAGGCAGATATGATAATAGTCCGGGCAGAATAGACAATTTGCATTGGAATGGAAGCAATAGTAGTGGTGCTCCGCTGCAGGAAGGTATTTATATTTATAAACTTGTAGTGAGGTCAAGAACAAGTCAAACCTCCGGCCAACAGCAGGGGAAATTGATAGTAATTAATTAATTATACTTATATTTGAGTCTTCAAAACACACATTATGACCAGACATTTTAACCTATTCGTCCTTGCAGTCTCGTTGCTGTGTACCTCTCAGGCACTCGCTCAAAACTCAGGGATAATTCAGGGACAAGACACAAGTCGTAGGGTAATTACAACGGCAGTACCATTTATGATGATCGCCCCCGATGCCAGACATGGCGGTATGGGCGATGTGGGTGTCGCCACCAGTGCAGATGCCAATGGCAACCATTATAATCCTGCTAAACTGGCGCATATCAAACAGGATATGGGCTTTTCGGTCTCCTATACTCCTTGGCTATCACGCATCATCAATGACATGTCAATCAGTTATTTATCTGGCTACAAGAAAATTGACGATTTACAGGCTGTAGGCATTTCCATGCGTTATTTCGATCTGGGGGATATCCAGCTTACAGACGGCGTGGGCAATCCGATTGGCCAATTTAATCCCAGAGAATATGCCATTGACGGTACATATTCCAGGATATTAAGTGACAACCTGAGTCTCGGTATTACTGGTAGGTTTATCCATTCCAATCTTTCAGGGAATATAGCCTCCAATAACAATGATGCAAGGCCCGGCATGAGTGTGGCCGCTGATATTGGAGTACTATACCAGACAGAGTTAAATACCAGCCAGCCTTCCAATATTGCCTTCGGTGCGTCCATTACCAATATAGGATCAAAAATTACCTATAATAACGAAAGTGACCTGGACTTTATTCCAACCAACTTGCGCATAGGAACGGCCTATACCATGGGTTTAGACCCTTACAATAGCCTAACTTTTGCAGTAGACTTTAACAAGTTAATGGTTCCTACCCCCTTTGGCGGAAACCAGGATGCTGCTTTATTGAGTGGGATGTTTGGATCTTTTACCGATGCCCCCAATGGCTTTAGTGAGGAAATGCAGGAAATTTCTATCTCTTCCGGTGTTGAATACTGGTATAATGAAATTTTTAGTGCCAGAGCTGGCTATTTCTATGAAAACCCTAACAAGGGGAACCGGCAATACTTTACTTTAGGATTAGGCTTCAGATATCAGGTATTTGGTGTAGATTTCGCGTACCTTGTGCCATTCCAACAAGACAATCCATTGGCTGAAACCTTACGGTTCACCCTTTTGTTTAACTTTGGAGAAGACACAAATACGGCCAGAAACTAAGATATATGCTCATTGATAGGAAGATTGCTCCAAAATTTCATAAAATTAATTCCATCAATTTACAGGAACCCCGCCGCGAAGTATTATCGGGCGGGGTTCCTTTGTATATGCTCAATGCCGGAAAGTCCCCGGTTGTAAGGCTTGAAGTAGTATTACAGGCAGGCAACTGGCAGCAATCTACTCCGGGTCAGGCTTACTTCACAGCCAAAATGCTCACTGAAGGTACTGCAGCTTACAGTGCAGCGGAAATATCAGAGATGATAGAAACACTCGGTGCTCAGATTGATGTGACGCCCGGCCTGGACTTTGCGACCATCAGCGTGTACGCGCTCACCAAACATCTGAACAAATTACTGCCTGTTTTAGAATCGATGCTGAAAACTGCGCAGTTTCCCGAGAAAGAATTGACTAGGCTCAAAGCGATCAAAATACGACAAATATCTATCAATGAGAGCAAAAATCATGTTATCGCTTCCCAGGTCTTTAGAGACAAGCTTTTTGGTAGCGAACACCCATATGGTAGCTATTTGCAGCAGGAGCAGGTTGATCAACTAAGTAGAGAAGACTTAATTTCATTTTATGAGAATCGTTATAATGCCGTTCACAGCATCTACTTAAGCGGTGCCTTTACTGATTCTGAAATTACGGCTGTAAAGCAATTATTCAATGAATATACGCCCTCTATGCCAGCAAATGCGCATAAGGCCTTTAATACAGCGCCAATATCTTCTACCTGGATTGACAGGCCAGACAGCCTACAGGCAAGCTTACGATTGGGAACCACCACCATTGGAAAGAATCACCCCGAATTCCCTGCTTTCCTAGTTTTGAACGAAATTTTTGGTGGCTACTTCGGTAGCAGACTGATGAAAAATATCAGAGAGGAAAAAGGGTACACTTATGGCATTCATTCTGCTATCGGTGCACTAAAGCATGGTAGCTATTGGATCATTGGTGCGGATATTCAAAGGGACTTTGCCAATGAAACCATCGAAGAGGTTAGAAAAGAGATTTTAAAGCTGCATATGCATGCCGTCGAAGAAGAAGAGTTAGAGACCGTAAAAAATTATATGATTGGTGCTTTCCTGGCTGATATCAATACGCCATTTGCCATCAGCGATAAAGCTAAAATGGTGCACCTGCATGGCTTAGACCATAGCTATTATCAACGCTGGATCAACACTGTGCAGTCCATCACGGCAGAGCAAATTCAATCCCTCGCCATCAGGTATTTCAATCCTGACGCATTGAGTGAGGTGATTGTAGGAACGGATAAATAAGCTACAAAATCCACCGTTAATAACATCCTGGACATCTAACGAATTTCAGGTGACTGCTTTCTCTATTGAAATTCAGCTACTTTATCACTAAATAATATTCAGGGCAGTCCCCTTCCCGCGCCGCAGCCCATCGCGCCTCGGGGCCGGGCTGCAGCCACTCGCCAGGCCTTTCCCCTGCAGGCAATCTCGGGCTCAGACAATGGCAGCATCCCTACTGCGAGCTGTCCGCGGGAGCAGAGATGAGTTCATAGAAGATAAAGGATGGCTGTGTTGATTGACGCATTGTGACAGCGTATTGACATTTGATTGACATGCTAGCCAATGGCAATAGAGGCTGCGTTACCTGCGCCGCTTTCTTGAACTGTACGCTAGTCGATAGCCTTCCATGAGTCTGAAGCTGCGAGAGAGAACAGCAATAATTCAGTAATTTTTAAACTACCTGGCGTCGTATCAGCAAAAAAGGGCATAAAAAAAGCCCGATGCTATTAAGCAACGGGCTTTGATAAAAGGTTGGCGGCGACCTACTCTCCCACCTGTAACAGTAGTACCATCGGCGCAGCTGGGCTTAACTTCTCTGTTCGGGATGGGAAGAGGTGGACCCCAGCGCTAAAACCACCATTTGTTCTTCAATTTCTTTGTGGTGTTTATTCACTGTGTCAGGCCGCTTATTGTTTCAGCTGAAGGTGAGTGTTTTTTTTATTTCATCTTTCCTAAGCCTACCCATACCAGAGTAATACAATAGCTGCCATGAGCTAATAATCGTTGACATGATATATGTGCAAGAACAGAATCTTTCAAAGAGCGAACTTCCGGGACAATGAAAGCTTACGGGTAATTAGTATTGCTCAGCTATGACATTTCTGCCTTTACACCTGCAACCTATCTACGTTATCGTCTATAACGTCCCTTTAAAGAAATCTCATCTTGAGGTGGGTTTCGCGCTTAGATGCTTTCAGCGCT
>JBGSXH010000526.1:0-5958 GCA_041751515.1 Cyclobacteriaceae bacterium
CAGCTAATTTCATCTAAGTTGAATTTATAACATTTTTAAGCAACTGAACATCCTACCTCCAACGACTTTGAAGATAATCTGCCACGCTTTATTGCCTAAAAATAAACCATAAACTGCATAATCTCAAATTTCCAAGTCTAAGTCAGAAATAATTAGTTATAATAAACTTTTCGCCCTTCTTTATTATATTTTTTATTATTTTGGTTACATGAAGATACTACTATCTCATCTCATCTTTTATTTTTTAATATCAACTGCAGTTGGGCAAATTTCGGAAATGCCATACAGCATCGATTTCGATGAAGATTTTGAGCATTTCGGCTTGGAGGCACAAATCTATTCCGGATGGTTTGCTAATGAAGCGTCCAACGGAAGAATTTACAGGGAAAACAATAGCGTTATTTTACAAAACCTGGGCACCTTTACTCCCAGCCTGAAGTTCCACTTTGCTCCTGATGAAGTCTATAATTCGCTACTGTTAGTACTGGGCGCCAAAAAGAACGGCAGTGGCAACAGACCAAGTACATTAGAACTAATTTTATGGAAGGATGAAGCACAACTTTATCGCACCATCGTAGGTCCTGTGGAAAACTTTGAGAATAAGTCCACATCTGCCGTACCCTACTTAGTCCACATAGAGCCAGCCATTTTTATGCAGGGAAATGTACTGGAACTAAGAAGTATTCGAGGAGAAGGCAGCGGGACTTCAGCAGGAATAATTTTAGAACATTTTGCGATCGACGATACACCCCCACCGCTGACCATTGCTAATTTTAGAATGATAACTGAGCATATACTTGCTTTGCAGTTTAGCAGCCCTATAGCGCTGCCCACTGCTAATGCCTCGGAGTTTACAGTAAATGAGGATGTCGCCGCAGCAACTTACCATTTGACAGATAATGACCGAACGCTGAATATCGCCTTCCATCAGCCATTGTCCATGTTTACTGAAGCAATACTCCATTTACCGGTCATTACCAGCACTGACGGGACTCAAACTATGGCAAAAGCTTCGCACCCGTTTACAGTTGTTCCTAAGTTATTTAGCGATGTCATTTACATCAATGAAGTACTTTTGCAGCCCGTGGCCGGCGAAAGTAAGCCTCCGCAAACCGGCATCCCTCAGGCAGCAGAAGCACAATTTATCGAGCTCTACAACAATTCCGATTGGGATATCCAAACGGATTTTCTGACCTTAAACCAACAGAGGCTACCTAAACTAAACTGGAAAAAGAATAGTTACTTATTGCTTGCAAACCCAAGATGGCAAAACCATTATCAACAGTTTGGAAATACGCTGGCTCTGCCTGATTTACCCGTACCTCCAAAAGCAGGTACAATCTACCTTTCTTTCAACAACGTTGTCTTAGACAGCCTCCACTATAACGAGCACATCTATGGAAACGTCGTCAAAAGTAGCGGAGGCTGGTCCCTGGAAAGAAAGACATCAACCGACTGTCAGGAGCACTTCAATTGGGCAGCATCGGTTGCGCCGGCTGGCGCCACACCTGGCAGGAAGAATAGCTTATACAGCAACCAGTTGCATTATAGTTTACCTGTTCCTGGAGTGGATATTATTTCTCCTTCACAAGTCGCCTTAAAATTCGACGCCGCTATATCACATTTTGATCTAAATGATGACAACAGTCCGAAAGTGGAGCGGATTGATTATATCAACGATAAAACTATTCGCATTTCATTTCAGGAGCCTCTTGCTATCGGAAAGCCTTATACACTGCGCTTCAATGCAAAATTGCGCTGTTTTGATCACTTTGAACCAGCTCAGGAAGTACATTTTGGCCTGGGTGACGTACCGAAATTTGGAGAAGTAGTAATCAATGAAATTTATCATAATCCGCAGGACAACCCGACCTTTCCAGAGCAATTTGTTGAGCTATACAATACTGGCAACTCGGTGATTGATGTATCGCATTTGTATTTAGCCAGTCATCGACAAACAGTACAATTGCCTGTGATACAACTGATGCCGGGCGCATTCTTGACCCTGAGCCCTTCTGCGCTGTCTTCATACGGGGAAAATAAGATAAGCATGAGCCCCTGGCCCACGATGAATACCAGCGATGGCTATATTGCCATAAAAAATGTATTCGGGGAAGTATTGCATGAAGTTGATTTTAACCGCAACTGGTACCGACATCATATCAAAAGCCAGGGGGCTTATGCATTGGAAATGATCGATTCCAATTATCCATGTACTGGTGCTGCCAACTGGAGAGCCAGTGAACATGCTGCAGGTGCCACGCCCGGAAGCAACAATTCAGTAAAAGCAGCTAATCCTGATATAAAGTTGTTTTCCCTTAGCCATGCCATTGCCTATGATGCACAGGCTATAGCGCTGACTTTCAATAAGCCGTTGCACCCCGAAATGATCAACCGGTTTCAGTTTGTATTATCTCCTCCCGTTGAAGTAGCTGATGTATTTTTGCAAAGCAGCAAAACCAATGTTTTGATCCTACAGTTGGAAAGCCCGCTTACTCAAGGTGAAATTTATCAGTTAAAAATTCATGAAACGATCAGTTGCCATGGAGATAAATATGCTTCCGAAGCACCGCTCTCCGTGAGTATGTGCCAACCAGCTGAACCAGGAGATATTGTTGTCAATGAGGTATTAAGTCATCCCGCAGAAGGCAGTGAAAAATTTATAGAAATCATGAATATCAGTGATAAATATATAAATTTAAAAGACTGGCTGTTAGCAAGAATCATTGACGAAACCCCACAGCAGCATGCAAAATTAAGTATTGATAATATCGCAATTGCACCGGGCCAGGTGCTTGCTTTCACTGAAAACGCTGAAGCTGTACGCAACAGCTACCCCCACAGCGCTGTAGCAGCCAACATCATTGAACTGACAGGCATTCCGAATTTTCCGCAACGTTCCGGAAATATTGGATTGTATGACGCAACGCTTCAGGAAATTGATCAGTTTGCTTATGACGATGCTATGCACCATCCAATGCTAAGCGCAACGCAGGGCGTTAGTCTGGAACGGGCTTCGGGCATTGGCGAAAGTGCGGTCTGGGTATCCGCACCGGCCACAATAGGTTTTGCCAGTCCCGGCGCAACGAATGCTAACCAGACCTTTCTTCCTGAATCATACGAATCCATGGTTATGATAAGTCCAAAAGTATTTAACCCCAGCAGCAGCATCCTGAATATGGCGCATATTCAAGTTAGTCTCCCAGATCATGGGTATGCAGCGAGTATTGCTATCTATACGAAACAGGGAAGGTTGGTGAAAACGCTTTGTCAGCAAGCCAATGTGGCTCAGGAAGCGGCTTTTATCTGGTATGGCGATATGGAAAGTGGTGGTTTTGCCAGCATTGGTGAGTACATTGTCCTCGCAGAGTTCATACACCCCAGTGGGGAAAAGTTACAGACTAAGAAAATTGTGGCAATATCGCCTCAGCGTTAATGACTTATAATAAATAGACTTTTTCCAGACAGATAGTTTAAATGTAATTAATTTGTTATATTAAGGTCGTTAAAGTTATAAATAAGTAACTGAAGCGAACTTTGAAACAAGGACCTATGTTTCATAACTATCTAACCACTAAACCTTTAAACATGAACTGCACCATCAACAACGTAATCGATCAGTATCACCGAAAAGGAAAGCAAATTGATGTTATCCGTAGATATATCAAAATGCGCTACAAGATTAACATTGATCTAGCCTCAATCAAAGAGAGAATCAGAATATTAGAGTTGAGGTACAATTATTAATTAACCGTACCTCATTGCTATCTCAATAGCAGCTTAATCTTGGTAAATCCCCACAAAGGGTTTACCTTTTTCTTTTATATAGCCTCTGTACATGCCCGATGTATTGAAGGGCATCGTAATATTGCCCTGCTTATCTAATGCGATAACTCCGCCATCGCCACCCATGGCCTTTAACTTATTATTGACCACTTCGTTGGCAGCATCTTCCAAAGACATGCCCTTATATTTCATTAAGGCAGCAATATCATAAGCGACCACGCTGCGAATAAAATATTCACCATGACCAGTTGCCGAAACACCGCAGGTTTCATTGTCTGCATAAGTACCTGAGCCGATGATCGGTACATCTCCTACTCTTCCGTACCTTTTGTTAGTCATGCCTCCTGTTGAAGTGCCTGCAGTGATGTTGCCCTCTTTATCCACTGCTACTGCGCCTACTGTTCCGAATTTTTCGTCGTAGAATCGTTGAGCATTATTGGTACCCTGAGCACCATCGTGATCAAGTTTTTGCTTTTCAGTATTCTTTAACCGCTCAATCTGCTTATGCCGGTCTTCAGTGTAAAAGTACGAAGGCGCCACAATTTCAAGACCTTGCTCTTCGGCAAATTGTTCGGCTCCCCCACCAGCCATCATAACGTGAGGGGAATTATTCATCACTGCAATGGCAGCTAGTATAGGGTTCTTTACATTGGTAACGCCGGCAATAGCCCCGGCATTTCGGTCTTTTCCTGTCATCACCGCAGCATCGAGCTCATTTTTTTCTTCATTAGTAAAAACAGCCCCTTTTCCTGCATTAAAAAGCTCGCTGTTTTCCATAATCATAATAGCCTCTTGTATTGCTTCCAAGCTGCTGCCGCCATCTTCCAAAATTGCATAACCTGCATTTAGTGCTTCTGTGAGCTTTTCCTCATATGCTTTTTCCCTTTCATCACTCATATTTTCTTTCTTGATGGTGCCTGCACCCCCATGAATGACCAGCGCAATTTTTTGCTGAGCCTGTAGCCCAAACGTTACGAACATTGCAAAAACTAGCAGGGTTAGTTTGGATGTTTTCATCATTGATATCTGTTTTATTTATTTTGGAACAATTTTATTATAGGTGAAGCGTATAGTAACAGTTTTGTAACTGGCTGTGAAGTACTTGGAACCGCAGAACAGCATTTTTATAACACTTTGGGATTAATTTACGTGAAATACGGTAGAGTTACCAAGGATTTAATAAAACAAAAATTTTATTTCAACCTATTTTACTTTTGATTTACATACTCTACTTTAGGGCAAAATTTTAACCTTTCTATAAGAATTTAAAATTTAGCAAGACACCATAGCATATTTAAACTACAGCACATCATGGATGAAGGTCAAAAAAGATATTCGGAAGAAGAATTAAAAGAGTTTTCAGTGCTTATAAGCGAAAAGCTTGACAAGGCACGGAGTGAGTTAAATTACATCAAAGAAACGCTTAGCCGAAGAAATGACAGCGGCACAGATAATACCGCCGGCACGATGAAGATCCTAGAGGATGGAGCCGATACCACTGAAAAGGAAAATCTCAGCCAGCTTGCAGCCAGGCAGCAAAAATTCATCAGTCAGCTAGACAATGCATTGATTCGCATTAAAAATGGAACGTACGGCGTTTGTGTTGATACCGGAAAACTGATCCCAAAAGAGCGGTTAAGAGCAGTACCCCATACCATGCACTCTATTGAAGCAAAACTGAGCAAAAACAGGTAAATGGATTTTCTTCAAAATCATGTTGAGGCACTTATTTTCTGTGCTCCGAACCCTGTGAAGATAACGGAGATCATTAATTGCCTGTCAGAGATGTTTGAAGTGGAAATCCCCGAGGAAGACATATTGAAAAGCATTGACGCTATTCAAATAAAGTATGAAAAGGAAGATTATGCTTTTCAAATATTTCACCATGGTGGAGGATATCAATTTTTAACGAAACCCGCTTATCAGGCGAGTATAGGGATTTTATTAAAACACCGTTCCAAGAAGCGTCTATCAGCATCGGCATTAGAAACGCTTTCCATCATTGCCTACAAGCAACCTGTTACCAAATCTCAGGCAGAGCAAATAAGAGGAGTCAATTGCGACTATGCCATTCAAAAACTTTTGGAAAAAGAACTAGTAGAAATAAAAGGAAAATCAGAAGGCATTGGAAGGCCCCTATTGTACGGCACCACTCAGAAGTTCATGGAATAC
>JBGSXH010000527.1:0-3700 GCA_041751515.1 Cyclobacteriaceae bacterium
AAATCAGGGTGAAACAATCGCCGTCTTGGAAAATCCAGAACTGCTCCAGCAGCAAATAAAATTGAAGGCCGAAGCCAATGCAAAAAAGGCTAACTATGAAAGATTGAGTGCAGTACATGAAAAGACCCCGGCATTGACAAACATGCAAATGGTAGAAGAAGCAGAAGCTGAATATCTTTCAGTTAAGGCCAATTTAGATGCCATCAACAATCGCATTGGATTCTTAAATATTAAAGCTCCCTTTTCTGGTATTATAACAAAGCGAATTGTGGATAATGGCGCCATGATACAGAGTGGGCTAAATCAAAGCAGTCCTCAAGGCTTATTTGAAATTCAGGCAATAAATCCCATCCGCTTGACCATTCCAGTACCCGAGTCGGATGCAGTTGGCATCGATAAGGGCATGGCAGTGGAAATAAATTTACCAGAACTATCTGGCGATTATATGATGGCTAACGTTACCCGGACATCCAGGGTACTCGACCCTCTGTCTAAAACAATGCAAGTGGAGATTGACCTGGAAAATGCTGATGGCGCCATCATTTCGGGCATGTATGCGAAAGTCTTACTAAAAATAGAAAGTAGGGAAAACATATTATCACTACCTGTGATAGCAAAGATGAGCCACAAAAACGAAGACCATGTTCTTGTCGTGGAAAACGGAAAAGTTAGGAGATTAGCGGTAAACCGGGGACTGTCTAATCAGGATTTCTTTGAAGTGCTAAACCCAGAGATTACGCAAAACTCACAAATAATTGTAAAAGGAAAAAGCCTGGTAACGCCAGGGCAAATAGTTGAACCAATGATTAAATAAGGATAATGAAGACTTTTAAAAATAGCTATAATAATTTTAGATTGTTGTCATTTGTTCTTCTTCTAGTTCACTCAAATCAACTTATCGCCCAAGAAAAAATTATAGTTGACATAGAAATGGTTTTAGAGTTTGGAGGGGCTAATAACCTGACAATACAAGAATACACTGAGCAACAAGAATTGGCAATGGCAGAATTTGCTAAAGCCAAAGAATGGTGGCTACCCGAGCTATATGCAGGTGCAGAAACGCATCAGCTTTCCGGAGCGGCAATGAATGCAGATGGTCGCTTTTTTCTGGATGTAAATCGTCAAAATCTTTGGAATGGTTTAGGAGTAAATGCCAGTTGGGATTTTTCTAATGGATTGTACACTGCGAAATCGAAAGACCGCTTAAGTCAGGCAAGTACATTTGTAACAAAGGCTGAACGCAATCAGGAATTGCTGAAAATGATAGATGCGTATTACGACTTACTGGCGGCACAATTCTCCTACAATGCTCATGAAAAATTAGTTAAACAGTCGGATAGCATAGTGCAACAAATTCAAATTCAGGTAGAAAACGGGATGCGATTTGAATCGGAAGTTCTTTTGGCTAAAAGCAATAAAAGGCATCTACAGGTCGAAATGCTCAATGCAAGAAAAGCATATAATGATGCCTCTTTTGTCTTGAAAAAACTGCTTAATATTAATCAAAATATAAAACTGGTCAGCAATGGCAAACCTCCTTTGCCACTGGATTTCACGGTAGATTTTGAAACTGATGAAAACTTTGCCTACGGGCGACCAGAACTAAAAGCAAAGGATTTGCAATTTGAGGCATTGCAATTCGAAAGGAAAAAGCATACGATTGGCTTGCTGTTGCCAGAATTAAATGTTGGAACATATGGCTCCTACTTCGGACATATTAATGGCAATGTGACACCTATGTTTCCTGAACAATATCCTGAAACGCAACAGCTTTACCCGACCGGGGCATTAAATGCATCACTAATGTGGAAAATTCCATTAGGTGAATTGACCTACCAAGGGAATAAAAGGATTACCGAGAGTAAGCTACAACTTAAAAAGCTTGAGACCGAAAAATTAAAACTGCAAATAAATGAAGAGCTTAATCAAGCTATTTCAAATTTACAGCTTGGTAAAGAGCAAATTGAAATATCAACGGAAGGCCTTGACTTCACCGTGGAAGCTTTAAGCCAGAGCATTGAAAGACAAAAATTAGGTACAGCAAAGCCCTTTGAAGTATTTCAGGCTCAACAGTTTTTCCTACAAGCCCAACTCGATTATTTGGAAGCAGTAACTGCCTATAATAAAGCTCACTTTGCTTTAAAAGTTGCTAAGGGAGAGAGTTTATGATTTGGAGAAGTATTTATGAAGGTACAGTACGTAAAAAGTTGCCTAATAGGATAACTGATGAAATTCATTTTAACTTATAATACAAATATTCAAGCATAATTTTCAAATAGCATGCACGAAGTTATTAGCGCCAGGTAAAAATCTTATCTGGATTCATATTGGTAGACAGGCGATTTACAATTCAAAACACTCAAATATTGAATGATGGGCCACAAAATGCTATGGGCTCACGAATAGCGTCTACAGAAAAACACCATTTGTTTGCACCTCCATCATTGCCGAGGTTGAGCTTAAAGCATAGCGGGTGCTGCGTTCAGATACAGTAGACAGGAACAGACTTAGAAAAACGCTTTTTAAAGGGAGGAGTCACTTTAAAGAAATTGTCAGGTTTATATTCAGCTCATTTGCTGGTTCCTGAACTTGATTACCAGGTGCTTCGAAATGATGAAGGCGACTCATTTGTTCAAGTGACGCAAGGAAGTGCCAATTTTGGTGTTAGTGGCAATGGGTTTGAACTTAATGACGACAAAATGTTGGAGACCATTGGCATCAGGAATACGCCAGGCTCGGGTTGGGGCTTTGACCTGGGATTCACCTATGAGCATCGCCCACGTTATGCTGATTATCAGTTTATTGCCAATGGAGAGGAACTGACCGATCATGCACAGAATAAGTACAAATATAGAATTGGCGCTGCCCTACTTGACATAGGAAGTATTATATATAATAATCCACAACAGGTACGAAATTATGAACTCAGCCGTAACAATCTGGTTCTTAATGACCAAGCTTTTGAAGATTTAAGCTTGACAAACGTAGGAACCGCTATCGAAGAGGCATTAGATGCCAAGCCATCTGAAAAGAAAACCTCTATACGCTCGGGGTTGCCAACGGCACTTCACTTAAATTTTGACTATCGTTTTAGTCGTGTACTTTTCATCAATGCAGCAGTACTTCAAAACTTACGTGGGATTGAATCTATATCCATGCGTCAAAACTCCATATTGGCAATAGCCCCCCGCATTGAAGGTAAATCAGCCGAGCTTGCTGTCCCGGTTGCTTTCATTAACGATTACCGGGACCTTGCAGTGGGGGTCATGCTGCGGTTCGGACCATTCTTAGTAGGTTCCAATAATTTATCGTTGCTACTTAAAGATGAAAAAACTGTGGGAGCAGACCTGTACGTCGGTCTTGGCTTTGGCTTTGGTACCGGTGGGCAAAAGCAAAATGTAGAAAAGAGAGAACGAAAAAGGGCTGAAAAACTTCTGAATTCGCAAAAAAGCCCATAAAATGTATTGTGTAAAGCCACTGCAATTTGTTAGCTAACGATTCAGATTCAGTTTTTGACTGAGCAAGATGCTTGAATTACTTCCATCATATTAAATCAAATGCCCTGGCAAATTGACAAAGATCAAAATATGAGTTCGTATTTAGTTTTTGCTTTATATTTTTTCGATGTGTTTCTACAGTATTGACAGAAATAAATAATTGACTGGCAGTATCAGTTGCAGTTTTCCCTAAGGCCAAAAAT
>JBGSXH010000528.1:0-3247 GCA_041751515.1 Cyclobacteriaceae bacterium
CAATCTTCCATTGGACTTTTTACAACTCAAAAGCTGCTTTTACTTTATCTACAGAATCAAGCTTTTCCCAGGTGAAGAAAGTAACCTTACGATCTTCTTTCGTTCTGATCTCCTGTTTGCTTTCTCCGTTTTCTTTCAGCTCCACTAACTGTAATGATACATTATCTTCTACTGTTTCACGGCCCATGTGTCCGTAGGCTGCTGTTGTGGAGAAAATTGGGTTTTTGAGGCCAAATCGTTCAATGATTGCTTTTGGCCGCATGTCAAACAAACTGGCTGCTTTCGTGGCAATTTCGCCATCAGTAAGGCTTACATTGGCTTTGCCATAAGTATTCACCGTCAGTGATACCGGCTCCGATACGCCAATCGCATAGGCCACCTGCACTAATAGCTCATCGGCAACACCTGCAGCCACAAGATTTTTTGCCATGTGTCGGGCTGCGTAAGCGGCGCTACGGTCTACTTTACTAGCATCTTTCCCTGAAAATGCACCACCACCATGCGCACCTTTGCCACCGTAGGTATCTACAATGATTTTACGACCCGTGAGACCGGCATCGCCATGAGGTCCGCCGATAATGAATTTTCCGGTAGGGTTAATATGGTATTTGGTGTCTTTCAGTAATGCTTCAGGAATCACTTCCTTGACCACATTCTGGATAACATCTTCTTTGATCTTAGCCAGCATTTCATCTTCAGCTTTCTTTTTAGCTGCAGGAGAGTTGCCATCAGCCTTAATGAATTCCGTATGTTGCGTGCTTACCACGACAGTATCTACCCGAATCGGCTGGTTATTGTCATCATACTCGATGGTGACCTGCGCTTTGGCATCTGGCCTCAAATAAGACATCACGCCCGTTTTCTGCTTTCGTATTTCAGATAGCTTTTGCACCAGTCTGTGCGAAAAGGCCAATGCCATCGGCATAAATTCCGGTGTTTCTTTGGTAGCATAACCGAACATCATGCCCTGGTCGCCAGCGCCTTGTTCTTTATCATCCCCTTCATCAACACCCTGTGCGATGTCCGGCGACTGACTGTGTAGCGTTACCATTACGCCGCAGGAGTCTGCATCGAACATTAAATCATCATTGGTATAGCCAATTTTACGGATGGTCTCCCTTACAATATCCGGAATTTCCACATAGGCTTTGGTAGTAACTTCACCACCAACGACCACCAGACCTGTGGTAACGAAAGTTTCGCAGGCCACGCGGGAATTGGGATCCTGAGCCAGCATGGCATCTAGGATAGCATCGGAAATTTGATCGGCAATTTTATCGGGATGTCCTTCTGAAACAGACTCGGACGTGAAAAGGTATGACATATAAAAAAAGCTTATGAAAATTCATGTTAATTTTAAACAGGCAAAAGTAACACAAATTTATGTAATTAAGAAGGCTAAAAAGTAAAGATCAATTTGGTGGACCAGTACATCATTTTTCGGGTAGGGGAGCATGTTCTCCAAGAATAAAAATAGTAGGTATTTTGTGAAGATCCGGAATTTGCTTTTGCCATGTTTTTATACTGTGCGTTTGCACAAACTCTGTATTGGACGTTAAGTTGGCAGCAATACAAAGCTGCGTGTGCGGGTGGCACGTGCTTAGTAGGGTATCCAGCAAAGCATTGTTTCTGTACGGGGTTTCCATAAATAGGTGGCTACTACCGTCCGCTTTTACCAAGGTCTCGAGTTTCTTTATCTGTTGTGCCCTCGCTGCCTTATCAATGGGTAGATAGCCATGAAACGAAAACGCCTGCCCGCTAAAGCCCGAAGCCATTAAGGCGAGCAAAATGCTCGACGGCCCTGTAATGGGCACCACGCGAATACCCAGTTGATGTGCTATGGCCACAGCCACCGCACCAGGGTCCGCAATGCCGGGGCAACCCGCCTCTGATAACACACCAATATGTTTGCCTTCCATTGCAGACTGCAGATAGGCTTTTACTTGCTTGGCCTGAGTATGCTTATCCAGCAATTCAAAACGCAAACGCTCGATATCTATTCCTAATTTCAAGGTGCTGATGAACCTTCTTGCGGTCCGGATGTTTTCAGCGAGGTATAAATCAGTTTTTCCGAGTACTTCAAAAACCTGTGCTGGCAGGCTTTCCTTTTCCATGCCTGCTGCCAGAGTAACCGGTATTAAATATAAATTTCCTTTGGGTTTGGGTTCAGACATTTTAAATTACGAATGATGGGAAAAGTGCTAATTATAGTCGGGGTGTTATTGATCTTAGCCGGATTGTTTATTACTTATGGTGGCCACTCATGGCTTGGAAAGTTGCCGGGAGATTTTAACATTGAACGAAAAAATTTCAGGCTCTACTTTCCTTTGGCTACCTCCGTGCTACTGTCCGTGATCATTTCAATTCTGTTATACCTTTATCAAAAATTTAGCCGATAAAGGATTTAATCATTTCCAGCAGTTTTTGAGGCTGCTCAGCATGCACCCAGTGTCCGGCATCTTCAATGGTCTTAATTTCTGCATTGGAAAAAAGTGAAACTATGGTGATACTGTCTTCACTTCGAATATAATCCGATTTCTCTCCTCTGATGAACAAGGCCGGAGTAGCGGTATAAAGTCGCTCTTCAAGTCCTTCTCCGACATTTTCAATGTTGTCTTCAATGCCTTTCAGGTTGATTTTCCATTGAAAACCATTAGCAGTACGATCCAGGTTTTTAAGTAAAAACTGTCTGACTCCCGGCTCGTCTACATACTCCTTGAGCATAGTATCAGCATCTTGCCTGGATTTTACTTCATCAGTTTTGATTGCGTTGAGTCCTTTCAGAATTTGCTCATGGTGTAGAGGATAAGCTTTAGGAGAAATGTCAATTACAATGAGCTTTTCAAATGTGTCAGTATAGTTGACGGCATACTTCATGACCGTTTTACCGCCCAAGCTATGGCCAATGAGTATTGGTTGTTCAATACTATGGTCTTTAATAAATTCGTGCAAATCTTCTGCCATAGCTTCATAGGTAAAATTGTCACTATGTGGAGATTTGCCATGATTTCGTTGGTCTACAAGGTAAACAATATGGTCTTCGGAGAGACTCTTACCAAAACTTAACCAATTGTCCAGCGCGCCAAACAAGCCATGTAAAATTATTACTGGTTTGCCATTCGTGCCTAATTTTTTGTAATTTAACTTCATAGGGAGTTGTATTTTATTGATGATGAGATGATCGAGTTTGCTGACGAGCGCTTTAATGTTTTAAAGAGCGCAAATACATGGCGATGGTATTTTCCAA
>JBGSXH010000529.1:0-3045 GCA_041751515.1 Cyclobacteriaceae bacterium
TCCCGGCCATTGCGACAGATTTGAATACGAGCATTAGCCGGGTGCAGCTCTCTTTAACAGCATACCTGATTGGTATTGCGGCAGGGCAATTGCTCTATGGCCCATTACTAGATAAATATGGCCGGAAAACACCTCTTTATATAGGACTTATTGTTTTCGTCGTGGCTTCTGTCGGTTGTGCGCTGACGAACTCTGTCAATGCACTTATATTCATGCGATTCATACAGGCCATTGGCGGTTGTGCGGGCATGGTAGCAGCACAGGCGCTGGTCCGGGATATATTCCCGGTCAACAAAACTGCTCAGGCTTTCTCACTGCTGACCCTCGTCATTGCCATATCGCCCATGATTGCGCCAACTGTTGGTGGCTATGTTACCACTGCTTTTGGCTGGCAAACGGTATTCATTATTCTTGCAATGATTACCCTGCTTGTGATTGTCGCTGTCTACTTCTTTCTTCCCCTTGGTCGTCTTCCCGATAGGACGCTTTCTCTTAAGCCCAAGCCTGTATTGAAGAATTATCTCACCGTCGCAAAACAACCCCAGTTTTTACTTTACACTTTGGCAGGTGGAATAGCCACTGCAGCACCTTTTGCCTATATCGCTGGCTCTGCCGATGTTTTTATCAATATTTATCAAGTGACTGAGCAGCAATATGGGTGGATTTTCGCCTTTCTGGCTTTTGCCATGATTGGTGCTACCCAGCTCAACCATCTTATTTTAAGAAGATTTAGCAGCCAGCAAGTCATTGAATTTACCTTATTGTACCAAACGGTGGTAGGTATTTTCCTTATTGCGGGTGCTTACTACGGATGGTTTGGCAAATTGGGTCTCATTGCATTGATGTTTGTATTTCTGACAGGCCAGGGCATCAATAGTCCAAATGCCACAGCTTTGGCATTAGCGCCATTTACGAAGCATACCGGTAGCGCCGCAGCATTGGGAGGAAGCTTCAGAATGGCAATGGGCGGCTTAGCTTCTGCATTGGTCAGCGTTTTTCATAATGGCACTGTATTGCCAATGGTAAGCCTGATGGCAGCTTGCGCTATTGCAGGTCTGATCTTGCTGAAAACAGGTCAAATAATCATGCGATATCAGGAAGCAAAGCATGGATTTGATGAGAAAGAACATGTGTTATTATAGAAAATTCTGTTAAATATTAGTGTAAACTTTGACTATATTAGATAACATTTTGGTCTAAAATAGTCATGATGAAAACGGAAAAAGAAAAAATGCTTGCCGGCGAGTTGTATGATGCACTCGACACACAGCTTTCTGAAGAGAGAACCCAAACGCGTTTGTTGCTCAAAATACTTAATGAAGGCCGGGAGGATAACTCCGATGAACGTGGTCGTATTTTAAGCAGACTACTGCCATATGCTGGTGCTAATACATGGCTGCAACCACCTTTTTACTGTGACTATGGCTATAATATTCATCTTGGTGAAAATGTATTTTTCAATTTCAACTGTGTAGTGCTGGATGTTATG
This sequence comes from Cyclobacteriaceae bacterium, assembly GCA_041751515.1. Taxonomy (GTDB): domain Bacteria; phylum Bacteroidota; class Bacteroidia; order Cytophagales; family Cyclobacteriaceae; genus JBGSXH01. The sequence goes on from JBGSXH010000529.1 coordinate 1,490, forward strand.
CCTGTAACAATTGGTAGCCGGACACTCTTTGGTCCTAATGTGCAGATTTACACCGCTACACACCCCATGGATTTTAAAGAAAGAGCTTCCGGATTGGAATACGCTAAACCGATAACTGTTGGAGAAGATGTGTGGGTAGGAGGCAGTGTGGTAATTTGCCCAGGTGTTACAATTGGCCACCGTACAGTGATTGGCGCAGGTAGTGTCGTTACCAAAGACATTCCGGACGATGTGTTTGCAGCCGGTAATCCTTGCAGGGTTATCCGGCATTTATCTAATCGTAACTTGATAACATAAATCCAGCTATCGTACGTAACTCGTCGTCATCATTTGTGAGTAGCTATTTTATCCTCCAGCTCCTTTAGTTTTTCAGTGGAGTAATGATTACCATCTATTTCAATGGCTTGTTTGAACATCTGAACAGCCTTTTTCTCTTGTGCTGTTGCAACGAAAAAGTCACCCATTGCATCATAAGCATTAGCACTGTTTGGGTAATTTTGGATGTTTTGTTGAAAAAAAAGAAGGGCACCATCAAAATCCTCTTTTTGCATATAGTAGTACCCAAGATCATTCATTTGTTCATGATTAGGTAAGGTTTCATACCCCAGTTGCTTCGTCACAAGCTGATAATGTACTATCACTTTTTCGAAAAAGAATGCTGCTGAAATATCAGGATTTGTTCTGATAATCTTATCAAGATCAAGCGTATGCCAGTCAAAGAAGTATTTCAGACCGTGATACGCTGAAATCGTTGGAACACTCAGGTGGTTCTCATCTGCAAAATATTTCCATTGATAGTTCAGTTCGTTATTGGTGACTTGCTCAACTGCTTTTGCAAAAATCAGATTATAACGCATTGTTGATGCAGCCCAGGTTGTGTCATTTAATGCAGTGACTGTATCCATGTTTTGCGGCATTGTATTCGCCATCGTCAAAAAAAGAGATTTGTCTTTAAAGTTGTTAGCGCTCATTTTTCCAATGGCATAATGTAAGAAACGATAATCATGAAATTTGAGCCCCGGATCAATTGCCAAATAGTTGGTAAATAATTTCTGATGATGAATGAGGGTACTGATAACAAACGAGCCTCCTAATGAATGACCAATGAGTGTTCGGTGTGGAAGCGTCTGATATTTTTCATCAATAAAAGGAATTAACTCTTGCGCCAAGAAATCAGTGAATTGAGAGATACCGCTTGTGGCAAAGTTTTCATCCTCAGGGTCATAAGGCATTAAATCCCGATCCCGATCGGTATTGGGGATTGCAACAATCACACATTCGGGGTACGAAGTCGCCCCCATGGAACTCATTTGCCTGACAATTCCAGCAAGCGAATGGAAATAGGCATCACCATCGAGAAGGTATAAAACTGGGTATTTAGCATTAGCCTGTTCCTGATAAGAAGCAGGTATATAGATGGAAATCTCTCTTTGTTCTTCAAGGGCTTCCGAATATAGACTGTCAATTACTCCGATGGTCATTTTATCCTGTTGTTGCGCATGGCAAAACAGGGTTGGCATGAATAGCATTGCAATGATTGAAAATCTATACATAAT
>JBGSXH010000530.1:0-2220 GCA_041751515.1 Cyclobacteriaceae bacterium
CTGCAGCTGGCAGAGAAATATAACATGCATTTCTACTTTGGCTTGTACGATAGCGGCGCTCAATGGGAAAATAATAATCTTGAAGATGAAATCGATGCCAATCGTTATGTCATCGACGAGGTCTGGCAGCAATATGGACACTATAAGAGCTTCAAAGGCTGGTACCTCAGCATGGAAATCAGTCGACGGACGAAAGGGGCCAGCAAAGCTTTTCATACTTTAGGAATGCAGTGTAAAAATGTAAGTGGTGGCCTTCCGACATTAATTTCTCCATGGATCGACGGCAAAAAAGCAGTGATGGCACATGCATCAGCACTGACAAAAACAGAAAGTGTAAGCCTTCACCAGCATCAGCAGGAATGGGGAGAGATTTTTTCTGATATCCAGGGCGCTGTAGACGCGGTAGCCTTTCAAGATGGTCATATCGATTATCATGAGCTTCCGGCCTTTTTTGAGGTCAATAAGCAGCTGGCTGACAAGTTTAGCTTACAATGCTGGACCAATGCAGAAAGCTTTGACAGGGATATGCCCATTAAGTTCCTTCCTATCAAATTCGAAAAACTGAAGCTCAAGCTCGATGCGGCACGCAAAGCCGGCTATGAGAAGGCCATCACTTTTGAATTTTCTCATTTTATGAGTCCGCAGTCTGCTTACCTGCAGGCGGGGCATCTTTATAACAGATACAAAGATTACTTAACAAAACTAGATGGACATGAGCGGTTATAGTCAACTTTACAGGGAGGATTTGTTAGACAATGTGCTTCCGTTCTGGATGAAATATTCCAAAGATAACGAATACGGAGGTTATTATAGCTGTCTGGATACTCAGGGAAAGGTATATGATACCGACAAGTTTATATGGCTTCAGGCCCGGCAGGTGTATACGTTTGCTAAGATGTACGATGAGATCGCTGCAGATCCGGATTGGCTGGAAATGGCGCAACATGGCGCATCTTTTCTGCAGGAGCATGGTAGGGATAAATGGGGGCAATTTTATTTTTCGGTAAATAGACGCGGTAAACCACTGGTGCAACCCTATAATATATTTTCTGATTGCTTTGCAGCCATGGGTTTCTCAATGCTGAACAAAGTGACCAATGACAATGTATATGCCCAAATTGCTTTGACTACTTTTGGAAATATCGTCGAAAGGAGGGACAATCCTAAAGGAATTTACAATAAGCAGTACCCTGGCACAAGAAATCTGAAAAATTTTGCCTTGCCGATGATCTTAAGTAATCTTTCATTGGAAATGAGTCATTTGATCGATGAAAAGGCAGCTAAAGCTTTGCACAGCGAAGTAATTCGGGAAGTAATGGAGGTTTTCTATCAGCCGGAAAAGGGTTTAATACTCGAGAATGTACTGGAAGACGGCAGTTTCTGCGATTCGTTTGAGGGCAGATTGCTCAATCCCGGGCATGTGCTGGAAGCCATGTGGTTCATCATGGATCTCGCCCATCTCAAAAAAGACAAAGTGCTCATGGACAAGGCAGTACAAATTGCTTTTAATACATTGGATGCAGGTTGGGACGATAAATATGAGGGCATATTTTACTTTTTAGATATAAAGGGGCATCCTCCTCAGCAGCTTGAATGGGACCAGAAGCTTTGGTGGGTGCATTTGGAGGCGCTTGTCTGCATGGCTAAAGCTTATCAGTATACACAGAATGAATTTGCATTGGCCTGGTTCGATAAATTGCATGCCTATAGCTGGGAACATTTCAGAGACCCACTACATGGTGAGTGGTTTGGTTATCTCAATAGACAAGGAGAAGTGCTGCTCCCGATGAAAGGGGGTAAATGGAAAGGCTGTTTCCATGTGCCGAGGGCTTTACTCAAGATTCATCAGTCGTTTGAGCAGCTTTCAAAATTCACGCAACACAAAAACATCATTGATCAGAAAAAGGCTTAGGAAAAAATTTTAAATACTTTTAAAATTTTTTTAAAAAGAATTTGCTCCTTTGTATTTTTAATTATAATTTAATACAATATTTAAGCAAATATTATATAGTATGGAAAAACACTACCAAGGTGATGTTTAATTATTGAAATTGAAGATAATGTTAAGAGTGAGATCAGGAAATAGTATAAAATAAACTATGACGCGATTCAAAGAAGATATCGGTAAAATAATGATGCTCTGCATATTAACGATGTATGCAATGAATGTTGTAGCGCAGGAAATTGCTGTTGAGGGTGTTGTTCGCGACTACGAAACCA
>JBGSXH010000531.1:0-5276 GCA_041751515.1 Cyclobacteriaceae bacterium
ACCAAAAAAGCCAGAGAGGCCGCCAAACTCATGCGTCTGACAGATCCCAGCATCAAGCTGATTGCAGCAGGCTCCTCCAACTACCGTCCTGATGCTGACCCTGACGAGTGGAACCGCACCGTGCTGACTGAGCTGAGAGATGTCATAGACTACATTGCCTTGCATATCTATACCGGCAACCCGGACGATAGTTACTACAACTTTGTAGCGACACCACTTATTCTAGAGCAGCGTACCAAGTTGGTCAAAGGCATGATTGACGAGCAGATGCAAAAAGCCGATCGCGGTGATCGTGATCCGATTTATATTGCCTGGGATGAATATAATGTATGGTACAGAGCAAGAGGTGGCGACAAAATGGAAGGTGACCGTGCCCTGGAAGAACGCTATAATCTGGAAGATGCGCTTGTAGTTGCCGGCTTTATGAACGCTTTGGTCAGAAATGCTGATGTTGTCAAAATAGCGAATATGGCGCAGCTAGTGAATGTAATTGCACCCATATTCACCAGTGAGGACGATATGTTCCTTCAAACCATTTATTTTCCACTTCAATTAATTGCCAACAATGCCAAAGGCACTTCGCTGGATGTTTTTGTAGACAGCGAAACCTACGATACAGAAGAGTACAATATTGGTCTTGGAGAGGCAACTACCCTGCAAAAAGATGTACCCTACCTTGACGTTTCTGCCACCTATCACAACGATGAAGTCGTACTTTGTGTAGTAAACCGACATAAAGACAAAGCCATTACTACGGATATTCTGGCACAAACCGGTGAATTCTCCGGCAGCTTTGAAGTATTTGAAGTGAACGGTCCTGATATTAAAACGGAAAATGATTTCGGCAAAGAAAACATCAAAACAGTCAAGAAAGATAATTTAAGGGGAAGAGGCAGCAAGATGACTTATGCATTTCCTGCTCATTCGTTTACCCTCATTAAAGGAAAAATCAACTATTAAACTATACTCTATCACTTAAAATAAGTCAAGATCAATGAACAAATCTTTATTAAGTCTAGCCTGCTTATGTATCGGCACCATTGCATACGGACAGAATACTGCTACCCTAAAGCTGGATGATACAGAAAACATCAAAATCGACAAGCATATATACGGTCATTTTGCAGAGCACCTCGGAAGGAATATCTACGATGGCTTTTATGTCGGAGATGATAATACCGAAATCCCCAATACTGATGGTGTCAGGGATGACATAATCGAAGCCTTAAAGACACTCAAAGTACCCAACCTTCGCTGGCCTGGTGGTTGTTTTGCAGATACCTACCAATGGAAAGACGGTATTGGCCCCAAAGAAGACAGACCATTACTGGTAAATACATGGTGGGGAGGAGTAACGGAAGACAACAGTTTCGGAACGCATGACTTCCTGAACATGTGCGAGCGCATTGGTGCTGAGCCGTACTTAGCCGGGAATATTGGTAGTGGTTCGGTTCAGGACCTGATGGACTGGGTACAGTATGTCAACTTTGATGGTGACAGTGAGATGTCCAATCTAAGGAGAGAAAATGGCAGGGAAGAACCTTGGAACGTTAAATTCTGGGGCGTAGGTAACGAAGCCTGGGGCTGCGGTGGCAATATGACGCCGGAGTACTACTCCAATGAATTCCGCAAATATGCTACTTTCATGGCTGGCTGGACCAACGACGAAGGACTTTACAGAATTGCTTCCGGTGCCAACTCAGAAGAGTATGAATGGACGGAAACTTTAATGATAAACATCCCCTCTAATCTCATGTCCGGTGTTGCTTTGCATCATTATTCAGTCATCAACTGGGCAGAAAAAGGGCCTGCAAGTACTTTCTCTGAAGAACAGTATTACCAGACGATGGAAAGCGCCTTGAAGATGGACGAAATTGTCACCAAGCATTCTGCAATTATGGACGAGCACGATCCGGAGAAGAAAGTAGCACTGATTGTCGATGAATGGGGTGGATGGTATGAGGTAGAGCCAGAGACAAATCCGGGCTTTCTATATCAACAAAACACCATGCGTGACGCCATGATTGCCGGTGTTACCCTCAATATATTCCATAAGCATGCTGAGAGAGTCAGAATGGCAAACCTGGCACAGACTGTCAATGTATTGCAGGCAGTAATTCTTACAGAAGGTGAAAAAATGTTGCTAACCCCTACTTACCATGTGATGGAAATGTACAACGTTCATCAGGATGCAACACTCATTCCAATGGAGCTTAAAAGCAATGACTATAAGACTGATGGCGGTTCGTTGAAAGCAGTTTCAGGATCAGCCTCAAGAGATACGGAAGGAAAAACACATGTATCACTTGTCAATATCGATCCGAATAATAAGCAGGAAATTACTGTTAATCTTGAAGGTGGCAATCTGAAAAATGTTAACGGCCGCATACTTACATCAGAAAATTTAACTGATCATAATAATTTTGAAGAAACAGAAAAGGTGATGCCAAAAGAGCTCAAAGACGCCAAAATCAGACGTAACAGTATGACAGTCACACTACCACCACTTTCTGTAGTTGTATTGGAATTAAATTAAGTGACAATGTTATCAGGAAAAACAAGTACCATCTTATCTGGATTTTCATGTTTAGCTGCAGGGGCCGTTTTACTGGCCTCTTGCGGCGAAGCAACGACTAAAACAACAGAAGCCAACAAGCAGGCATCATCTTTAAACAATGAGGAAGTAGTTCGTGCCGGGAATCCTATTATCACCGAGAAGTACACTGCTGATCCTGCTGCTATTGTGCACAATGAAACGCTGTACATTTATGCAGGACATGATGAAGCGCCGCCAAAAAAAGAATTCTATGAAATGCACGAGTGGCTGCTTTATTCATCTCAGAATATGGTTGACTGGAAGGAACATCCAGTTCCTTTGAAAGTAAGTGATTTTCATTGGGCAAAGGATGATGCCTGGGCTTCCCATGTAGTAGAAAAAGATGGAAAGTTTTACTGGTATGTTACAGTAGAGCATGCTACGATCAGGGGAAAGGCAATCGGTATAGCTGTTGCTGATACTCCGGAAGGTCCTTTTAAGGACATTCTTGGCGAAGCACTTATTACCAATGACATGACGACCGAGACCGATATCACCTGGGATGACATAGACCCTGCTGTTTTCATCGACGATGATGGTCAGGCCTATATTTTCTGGGGTAATACCATTTGCTATTATGCCAAATTGAAAGACAATATGATTGAGCTTGATGGGGACATCAAAACCATCGACCTGCCCAACTTTACTGAAGCACCCTGGGTGCATAAGAAAGACGAATGGTATTATCTATCTTACGCCTACCAGTTTCCCGAAAAAACTGCTTATGCCATGAGCAAAAACATTGAAGGTCCCTGGGAGTACAAGGATATCTTAAATGAAGTAGCAGGAAATTCCAATACCAATCATCAGGCAATTGTTACCTTCAAGGACAAAGATTACTTCATCTATCACAATGGCAGCATCCCTAATGATGGTGGAAGCTACCGCCGGTCAGTTTGTATCGATGAACTACATTATAATGAAGACGGCACTATGAAACGAATAGTGATGACAACAGAAGGTGTAGCACAACAATAAGAACAAAGTGCATGCTTAGTCCAACAGTAAATTGAAGTATACTTCCTGCACGAAATAATCCCGTGCAGGAAGATATAGGCAAAATTATCCAAGAGAATAAAGCATAAGAAATCAACATCATAAATATAATGTCCCCCTTCTGCGCATATCTGCTCTATCTGCGGGAAACAATAAAAATCAAAGGGAAAAGCCCAACTATGAAACAGTAGAAAATAGAAAACAAAAATCATAAAAACAATCTCCCCCTTCTGCGCATATCAGCGTAATCTGCGGGAAACAACAGAGAGCATGACAATTATATTGAAATTTAAATTGCACAGTACGTCAACAGTTATAATGCGTGACGCACTTGGCCATAATTCTGAATAATATGAAAAAAGCATCCATCTCCGTTATAGCTTTACTATTTGTATTCGCCACTGGCTGCAATGAACCAGATGAAGATGTCAGTCCTCAGAATCCGGAAGAAGAATCCCCCCCGGTAAGCACCTACCCTGGCCCGACCTATGCAGACGACTATACCCCTATCAGCAACTGGAACCAACGCTCGCAATGGAACCTGGCCAATGTACATGACCCTACCCTCGAGAAAGACGGAGAGTATTTTTATATGTACCAAACCGATGCCTCTTATGGAAATGCACATGAAGGCCATGGTCACTATCCTTTCAGAAGATCAAAAGACCTTGTCAATTGGGAATTTATGGGCATGGCATTCGACGCCCCCCCGGCATGGATTAAAGACAGTTTGAATAGCAAACGTGCTCAGATTGACCTTCCACCTATTGAAAGTCCTAATTATGGATTTTGGGCCCCAAGCATACACAAAGTGGGAAACATCTACCGTTTGTACTATCGTGTAAGTGTCACCAACCCTAGTGTGGGCAATGACCCAAATGCAGCCTGGACGGAGCGTGCCTTTATTGGCTTGGCAGAATCAAGCGACCTGGCCGGCAATGTCTGGGAAGACAAAGGCATGGCAGTGAGTTCAGAACCTGATGGCGTCGAAGATTATTTCAGGGCCAGCGGCAGTGACTGGAGCGCATATTTCCAGTTCAATGCCATAGACCCAAGCTTTATCGAAACACCTGAGGGAGAGCATTGGCTCATTTATGGCTCCTGGCATACAGGAATTGCCGCACTGCAGCTAGACCCAATGACGGGCAAGCCCAACAGCCTCAAAACATTAGAAGACTACGGACAACGCATAGCGGGACGGGGCAACATCGAAACAGAACGCTGGCAGGGACTTGAAGCGCCGGAGATCATTTATAACGAGGCTACAGGATACTATTATTTGTTTTTAGCTTATGACGAACTTTCGGTAGCCTATAATACAAGAGTTGCACGATCACAAACCGTTACCGGCCCATACCTGGGTATCGATGGTGGCAATGTCAGTATGGGCGCAGAAGCCTGGCCTATGCTGACGCATCCATATGCGTTTAGCAATCACCCCGGTTGGGTGGGCATTGCTCACTGTGCGGTATTTAAAGATCCCGATACTGGTAAGTGGTACTTCTCTTCTCAGGGTCGCCTTCCAGAAAATGTGCCGGGCATCAATGTATCCAATGCTGTCATGATGGGACAAATAAGAGAATTAGAATGGACTGAAGATGGATGGCCGGCAGTCATGCCGCAAAGATATGCCGCTGTGCCGGAAACAGACATCACCGAATCCGATTTGGCTGGCACATGGGAG
>JBGSXH010000532.1:0-2258 GCA_041751515.1 Cyclobacteriaceae bacterium
GGTTATCAACTTCTAATGTATACGTTGAATCGCTTTCCAGATGAACAGTATCTACAACATTGGGTTTGTTATCCCCCACCTCTTCCAAAGTGATGATGCCAGACGTTTGAGGGAAATTTACTTTTCCTGAAATAGCAGCTGTATTTCTGTCACTTCTGCCCTGACCGTTACCGGAACCACAGGCTACCAAACCGGACATTAGCGTTACCGCTACTAAAAACAATTGTTTCTTATTTAACATACAAAGAATTTATTATTGAACATGCAGATGAATCCGCCTCAAAATGCATTGGTGCTTACCCTACTGTTTGCTTCTGATATTTTAATCAAGTTGCTGCTTTAAAAGTTCACTTGTCTTCCTGGGGTCGGCCTTGCCCTGGCTTTTCTTCATTACTTCACCCATAAATAAACCCATGAGCCCCTTTTTGCCACCTTTATAAGCGGCGACCTTATCGGGCATAGTAGCCAATACTTCTTCGATCATAGGCAGCAGTGAATCTGAATCACTTTCCTGTAAGAGGTTCAGTTCTTCTGCTAATTGAATAGAAGTTTTTTCCGGCTGCTGTATAAGCGCTGGAAAAAGCTTTTGTGAAGCCACAGAATGACTTACCTGGCCGCTGTCTACAATGGCAATCAATTCCGCAATCTGTGCAGGCTTCACAGGAAAATCTTTAATATGCAGCGTTAGCTCATTCAAATAAGATTTTACAGGGCCCATCACCCAATTAGATGCTGCTTTATAGTTTTTGGTATGCTCACAAAGCGCCTCGAAATACAAGGCGATTTCTTTTGAATCCGTTAAGTTATTAGCATCATAAGGAGATAGTCCCATTTCATTGATGTACCGATCGTATAAGGCTTTCGGCAGACTTGGCATTTCCTCCTTTAACCTGACAAGCCATGGTTCATCAATCACCAATGGGCTTAAGTCCGGCTCAGGAAAATAACGGTAATCGTTCAAATCCTCCTTCGTTCTCATGCTGGCAGTTAATCCGGTGCCGGCATCAAAAGTACGTGTTTCAGAAATGATGGACTCCCCTTTTTCGACTGCAATAATTTGTCGTTCTATCTCATGCTCAATGGCACGTTGCACATTCCTGATCGAGTTCATATTCTTCACCTCCACCTTGCTGCCAAACTCAGGAGCATCCTGCAACATCACGGAAATATTGGCATCGCAACGCAGGGAACCTTCTTCCATATTGCCATCGCAAATGTCCAGATAACGCACCAATCTTCTCACCTCCGTCAAAAAGGCATAGGCGTCATCTGAGTTTTCGATAACTGGTTCGGTGACGATTTCTATTAAAGGCACTCCGGCACGGTTAAAGTCTACCAGTGTATCCGTTTCTCCTGAAAGGTGCATGGACTTACCAGCATCTTCCTCCATATGAATACGGGTTAGTGCAATTTGCTTCTCACCACCCTCCTTGGTTTTTATATGGACGAATCCATTTTGACAAACCGGCGTCTTATCCTGTGTAATCTGATAGCCTTTCGGCAAATCAGGATAAAAATAGTTTTTTCTTGCAAAAACATTGTGTCTGGTAATGTCGCAATCACACGCGATACCCATTTTAAGCGCAAACTCTACGGCTTTTCGGTTGATTTTAGGTAAGGTACCAGGATGCCCCAAGGTAATTACACTGATATTAGTGTTTGGCAAACTACCAAATTCGTTAGCATCCGGCGCGTACATTTTGCTTTGTGTTAACAACTGCGCATGCACCTCTAGCCCTATAACTGCCTTATATTTATTTCTTATCGCTTTGTCCATAATCATATTTAATGATGGAAAGCTAATGAGTAACTTCCCCTTTTCCAATTTATTATAATTGATCGGATATCAATTGTCTGGCTGACTGCACCACCTGACCTAAGCCACTGAGGTCTTTTCCTCCTGCTGTGGCAAAAAACGGTTGACCGCCGCCGCCGCCTTTAATGAGACTGGCCAGACTTTTTACCATATTGCCTGCATGCAATCCTTTGGCTTTTACCAGCTCGTCGGCTATCATAACAGCAATCTGTGGTTTTCCATCAATGTCGGCTGCTAATACCAGCAAGAGGTTCTCCACTTGTTGCTTCAGTTGGAAAGCGATGGTTTTCAGCGCCTCCGCATTGGGCAGATTGACCTGAGCAATAATTAAGCTGATGTCGCCTGTTTTCTCCACTTTATCCAGCAATAGATTTTTAACCTGTCCGGCTTGTTCCTGCTGCAGCAGTTCCAGGGATTTACTAAGTTTATTCTTTTCCTCCTG
>JBGSXH010000533.1:0-9246 GCA_041751515.1 Cyclobacteriaceae bacterium
GCTTTGATAGCTTTTTTACTGCGCGATTTATTTAATAAGAAAACACTGTTTCCGGTTTTTTGGGCTAATAGTAATTCACCTGTTTTTCCAAGCTCAGTTGTATCCCCCAATAAGCCAGTAAAAACTTCCAAAGGAAGTTCAGCAAAAATGGCACCTTCAAAATCGCTGTCAGCGCTTGAGAGTGGCTGACCCATCATTAAAAATTTTCCATTTTGACGGCTGTAAACATTACTAGTATAGCTACCTTTTCTGGATTCTGAGAGGGTGCTCCCATCAGGGTCCAGCATGAAATTGCCTTGTTGTTGAATATCGTTGTTGCTGTTGGCGATGATCTGCCCTTTTCTATCCGTAATGAAAGCCTGGCTGAAACCATGGGTATTAACGAAAGTCTCAAGTTCTTCTGAGATGGCCTCGGAATCACCAGGCAGGTTTGTGAAGTCTTCTTCGAAGAGCTCATCAGCTTCCATGGCATCTGCTTCGTCACCCAGTAGCATCTCCAAATTAAGCTGAAAACTGCTATTTTTGCTTAAGTGATGCAGGTTTTGTTGGCTGATGGCCAGCTGACTGCTTACCTTTTGCGCATGCTGGTTGCTGAGCATGCTGAGATGTTGCATCGTCTTTTGAGATAAAGCTTCTTTACTGAAGTTAAAAGCGATAAAACTCACTGAAAGTACCGCTAATAGAACTACAGATAAAACCACCAGGGTTATTTTTGTACCTATGTTTAATGATTTAATCATGGTTTTTTGTAGTATTTGGAAATCCGTAATGCGTTTAAACTAAGCTGTTTGTGTGGCCATTCTGCTGGCTATTTTTTCGAATATGTATTGCAGTGCCTTTTCATCATGCTTGTTAAATGGCTTAAAAGAGGCTATTTCAACAACTCCAACCAATTCGGCTTCATGTTGCACCGGTATGATGATAAGATGTGACGGGCTGGCTTTTCCCAGGCCTGAAAGTATGGTGATATAGCCTTGTGGCACTGTATCGATGTTGATCATCTTTTGTTCCTTGGCCACCTGTCCGGCCAGTCCCTCTCCAAATTCATAGCGCAACTGCTGGCTTTCCGGAAGCTGGAAAGCATAAGAAGAGTGCAGGGAAAGGAAATTTTTGCCATCTTCTTCAATTTTTTCATAGAAGGCCGCCTGCGAGGCTTCAATGTTTTTGCAAAGCTCATTGATGAGGGCCTGCATTTCCATATTTTCTAACTTAGCGAATATGGTTTTGTAATGATCATCATATCCGGCGGTCTCTTCTTGGGCACTCTTTTCAGCTTCCTTATCTTTCGCCTTTTGAGTGGTTTTGTCTTCTGTTTTTTTATTTGTTTGCAGCAGTTGAAAGGTAATAGCCAGCAAACCGATCGTAAAAGAGGCACCTACAATCCAGTAAATTTGAGAGAAAACTGGCTTTAAAACGGCGGTATTCTCAAAAGTGAAATCTGCGCTTTGACCCATTAAATGCGTCGGCAGCATATAAAGGAAATATCCTGAGGTAAAAATACCAAGGATAAAAAGAATGGTGGCCAAAATGCCCACTTTGCTAAACAGGTTCTTCATATGTTGAATGTCAATGATTGAAAATTAAGCTTATCAGCTTGCCACAGTTGATGCCAGCCTTAGCTAATAGAGTTTATTCAGTTGTATTAGAAAGTCTGTAATTTCATCTATATTTAATACATGGTCAATGGTAGTTTGTGCCATTGCTGCTGTCGGCATAGTGTCGATCATACACTCTGAAGGCTCTTGCACGATGGTAAGCCCTCCACGATCTTTGATTCTTTTCATGCCTAATGCACCATCTTTATTGGCTCCTGAAAGCAAAATGCCGACGAGCTTTTGCTTATAAACATAGGCCGCAGTTTCCAGCGTTATATCAATTGATGGTCTTGAATTATTGACCATTTCTTCCGTAGAAAGACAAAAGGTATTGCCTAACTCTATGGATAAATGATAGTTGGCAGGCGCCAGGTAAATGGCACCTTTTTTTATGTTTTGCTTATCAAAGGGCTCCTCTACCGGACGGATACTTTTGATAGAAAGTGCCTCAACAAATCCATTTCTTACATGTTTAAGCCTATGCAAACACATAATAATAGGTAAATGAAAGTCCTCTGGAAGCCTGGAAAGTATGCGTACCACACCCTGAAAACTGCCAGCAGAACCACCAATAACGATAGCTTTATATTGATTATTTAGATTGAACTTGTTCATGAATGCCATGCAAGGCTGTTATTCCTTTATTTTCTTATAAAGCTTTTCTTCATTGTTGACAATGATGAACTTATTGGCAATTTCGCACCATATTAATGATTCTTTTGAACCAATTGTTAGATAACCATACTTGAAAAGGCTTTCATGCAGCTTTTTCAAAACCTGGTTCTGTAAAGTCTGGTTAAAGTAGATCATAACATTGCGGCACAGTATTAAGTCAAACTTGTTAAATACCGGCCCGTTGACCAGATCATGGATTCTATAGGAGACATTGCTAATGAGCGACTGATCCATATAGGCCTTGCCTGCCCTTTCCTCATAATAGTCTGAAAGCTTGGATGTACCCTGATATCGAATGTAATTTTTTTCATTCAAATCCATATTTTTCATTGTAAACACCCCTTTTTTGGCGCGGTCTACAATTTCCTTATCGATATCAGTAGCGATGATCTTAGATTTGTCCAGGATGCCCATTTCTTTGAGCATGATCGCCATGGAATATACTTCTTCACCGGATGAGCAGCCGGCATGCCAGATACTAATGGTCTTGTGGTTAAGAAGAATATTTGGAATGACATTGTCCCTTAATTCCCGCCAGAAAGAGGGGTCACGGTACATTTCTGTGACATTGACGGTAATTTCTGATAAAAACTCCTCAAAAAAGGGAGCTTCATCTCCAATTTTTTGAATCAAGGTTTCAGCGCTCTGAAACTTATATAATTCGAGTATTCTTTGAATTCTTCTTCTAAAAGAAGACATAGCATAGTTGGTGAAGTCATAGCCGTACTTGTCTTTCACCACCTCTGTTAATTTTCTCAACTCCGCTATATCGATATCCTGCATTCTCTTGGATTGACTGTAAAAACCGTTTGTGTATAATGAATTCTAATTCAAAGGTTAATCTAGCTCATATCCATTTGGTAACCACTGCGAAATGCACGAAAATCTTACTCCAATAACACGGTTAATTATTCAATATTTCATCTCACTTTCCATTTATTTGGATAATATTTTGGTATTTACTTTAAGGAGCTACCGCTAAATGATAGCGGTAGTAAGGACTGAATATCATTGCAAATATAATACTGCTCATTTTCACCTTGCATCACCAACTGTATTGGTTGCTCGAATAGTATTTCATATTCTCGCATCACCTGCCTGCAGCCTCCACAGGGAGTGACCGCTATATAATCTTTCGCTGCTGCGGGTTTTGCTGCTACAGCAACTATTTGAGGCCTCACTTTAGGGTACTGGGTCGATGCAGAGAAAAAAGCTACGCGTTCTGCACATAAACCCGATGGATAGGCTGCATTTTCCTGGTTTGTACCTATGACCACTTTTCCATTTTCCAGCAAGAGTGCAGCACCGACATGAAAATTAGAGTACGGAGCGTAGGCGTGCTCGGAAGCTTTTTGTGCTTGTTGCATGAGCGTTTGTGCAATTTCAGGTAAGGCTTCAAAACTACTATAACACTGTATATTCAAGTCGATTTTTAAACTTGTAGGCATATTTTAAATATAAAAAATGGGATAACAAGATAGGTAATTTTTATTTTGATGCCTTATATTTTTGACGAAGTTAACATTAACCATATCTTGTCTTTTATAGCCGCGATGTGGCACTTAAGATATTTAATCTAAAGCATCTGTATAACATATGGTGAAGGTTGCCACACAATATAATTAAGCAACAACAGCAAAAGAGGTCATCATTTGCTCTATTGTAATTCTCAATTTTAATAAAAGTAATCGATATATGAAGCACATACTGGTCATAGGCGCAGGAAGGTCGTCATCATCTTTGTTAAAAGTGCTATTGGAAAAGGGAAAGGAAGAGAATTGGCATATTATGGTTGCAGATACAGATATAAAGCTGGCGACATCAAAATCTGCCGGTTTTGAACATGCTTCTTCCCATGAGCTTGATATTCTTAATGAAACTGAAAGAGATGGATTGATAGCAAAGGCTGATCTGGTCATATCGATGGTCCCAGCCATGTTCCATATTCATATCGCCAAAGCCTGCATCAAACTAAAAAAGAATATGATCAGCGCTTCCTATGTTTCGGAAGAAATTGCTGCGTTAGATGATGCTGCTAAAGCTGCTGGTATTATAATTCTGAAAGAATGCGGGTTAGATCCTGGAATTGACCATATGTCTGCCATGCAAGCGATTGACGACATCCGAGAGAATGGCGGACAGCTCACTGCTTTTAAATCATTTACTGGCGGGCTGGTGTCTCCGGAATCTGACAACAATCCATGGCATTATAAATTCACCTGGAACCCGCGCAATGTAGTTTTGGCAGGACAGAGTACTGCGCGTTTTATAAGAAATGGAAGGTATAAATATATTCCTTATCATAAACTTTTTAGTCGTCGGGAACGCATCTCAATTGACGGGCATGGGGAGTTTGAAGGTTATCCGAACAGAGACTCTTTAAGTTATCGAAAGAAATACGCCATAGAAAATATTCCTACTCTCTTACGAGGAACACTCAGAAGGCCCGGCTACTGCGAAGCCTGGGACTTACTTGTACAACTGGGCATGACGGACGATTCGTATCAGATGGAAGGTCTTGAAGATATGACCCTCCGGGATTTTACCAATGCTTTTCTTTTTTATGATGAATCTGCCCCCGTTGAAGAAAAATTCTGTACTTATGTGAAAATCCATCAAAATGCTGAGGCATTCAAAAAGATAGCCTGGCTGGGCCTGTTTGATAAAAAGCCGCTACCTCTGAGTAAGGGGTCGCCGGCACAGATTCTGGAAAAGATATTAGAAGCGAAATGGAGTTTAGAGTCAGATGATAAGGACATGATCGTGATGCAACATCAGTTTGATTACACCTTGAATGATGAAGCTTATAGGAGAACTTCTTCATTGGTAGTGAAAGGTGATGATCAGGTGCAAACGGCGATGTCTAAAACAGTAGGGTATCCGCTAGCCATTGCTGCAGCGTTGATAATACAAGGGCAAATTGATCTGAAAGGCGTTCATATTCCAACCGATAAAAGACTATACCGGCCTTTGTTGAAGGGCTTACAAGCACTGGATATTATTTTCGAAGAAAATGAAAAACCAATGAAGGACAAAGTGGTCATATAAAAAAAATGCCTGACATTTTTCTGTCAGGCGTCTCTGATTAGGTAAGATCTTCCTTGCTTTGAATTTCTTCAATGGTTTTGTGTAAATTTTCCTTAATCTCTGGCATATCCTGTTCGACGATATTCCATACCATGGCAGCTGAAATTTCATATTTTTCATTGAAGCCGGCATCTGATAATCTTTCGAGCACTTCCATATTAAGATGCTCATACTTATCGTGGAAATTATTATCAGATTTTAGCAGCAGGGCTGCCTCGCCTATACGCTGCATGCAACCCATAATGGCTGCCTTGCTTTCATCTTCAATGGCGAAGGTATTGGCGTCCATATCCCTGGCATAGCCTTCTATTTCATTAATTTCCTGAATCATATTGTTCAGGTGTAAAAGTTCTTCTTCAGTTGTCATAAATAAAAAAAATTAAGATTTTGTCGTGCTCTTAATGACCATATAGCCTATAAAAATGATGATAATCCAGGCGGCAATGCTTAAGAGGCCGGTTACTAGTTCTACAACAGCAGAGGCGATAAGGCTGACAATGGCAATGAAGCCAATAAGCACTAAACCTCCGATTAATAAATATCGCTTCATACTTTCGTTATTGTTAATTTAAAAAAGGCGATCATGATTTTATGAATACTTTGCAGTATCAAGTTTACCATGATTTAAATTAACCGGATAAGCACTTAAAGGTTTTCGTAGCCGATATCGGGAGGCAAATTACTTTGGAGTGCACTGCTTACGGCCAGCTCATCGCAGCGCTCATTCATGGCATGGCCGGCATGGCCCTTGACCCACACAAACTTTACTTTATGTCTTTGCAGTAATGGCAGCATCCTTCGCCATAAATCTTCATTCTTCTTGTCTTTAAAATTCTTTTTTACCCAGCCAAACACCCATTTTTTTTCAATGGCATCCACTACATATTTGCTGTCGGAATATACGGTAATCTCCTTGCCGTTACCTTTGATAGCTTCCAGGCCCACAATGACCGCCATCATTTCCATGCGGTTATTGGTAGTTTTACGAAAGCCTTGCGACAGCTCTTTATAATGTTGCTGATACCTTAAAATGGTGCCAAAGCCGCCAGGGCCGGGGTTGCCCCTTGAAGCACCATCTGTAAAAATTTCAATCATTAGAGGGTAAGGTTATTTTTGAAAAGCTTAATAGAAATAGATAATAAGATAATTCCAAAAACTTTGCGAAGAATATTAAAGCCTGCCTGTCCGATTTTTCGCTCCAACCAGGAAGAGGTCTTTAAAACGATATAGACAAAAATAAGATTGAGTACCACACCAACCAATACATTGACCTGCAAATATTCTGCCCTCAGCGAGATAAGGGTCGTCATGGTGCCTGCTCCTGCGATGAGCGGAAAGGCCAGTGGAACGATAGAACTGCTGGCCTTGTCTGCAGGGTCCGATTTGAAAAGTTCTATGCCCAAAACCATCTCCATGCCAATTAGAAACATGATGATCGCCCCTGCAATGGCAAAACTGCCCACATCAATACCAAACAAGCGCAGAATCGACTCGCCAAGAAATAAGAAAGCAAACATCAACACACCTGCTACAATGGTCGCTTTCTCTGATTGAATATGGCCACTCTTTTTACGTAAATCGATGATAATTGGTATTGATCCTATGATATCGATAACAGAAAAAAGGATGAGGGATACGGAAATAATCTCCTTAAAATTGAGCATAGCTGAAAAATATCCGCAAAATTAAGTCGCTTTCGTCAGAAATACTATTAGAATCTTAAGTTGAAAAGTACTGACGGAAAAAGCTTTTCAACTGATGGATCTCTCTGTCCAAAATAGCAGGAAAATTGGCGATGCGAAAGGTGCTGGCTTTTAACTCTCCATACCCATTGCCAAGGGCAAAGCCTGCATCATTTGCTGCCTTTTTTAGCCCAGAAATTGCTTTGGGGTCTTCCATGGAAAACACCAGTACAGTATCTGAACGTAAAGTGTCGTCCTGAATAAAGGGATGAATTGAAGCGAATTGATCAAAAAACTTTAGCCAACCTTTTTTTCGTTTTTTTAATTTTTCATGTATTGCGATAATGCCAGGCGTCGCTTTTTGCAATTCGTTCAGCAGGTATATGTTCAGCACATTAGGTGTATAATGAGTCTGCCTTTTGTTGGCATTGTCCAGCATAAAGGGCAGGCTGTTATAATGTTGCTCAGCACTGCGAACCCTTGCTTTTTTTACCGCCTTCGGGCTTAATATATACAGTCCCAGCCCAGCGGGTAATCCGAAACATTTTTGGGTGGAGGCTAGCCATATATCTGCTTCTTGCCAGGGGAGTGCAACTCCAGCCATGGAAGACGTGGCATCAATAGCGATTAATGACCGGGAATATAGTTCGCGGACTTTGGCTAGAAAGCTGTCGGGCAATTGAAAGCCATTGCTGGTTTCATTGTGGGTAAGGGCGACAAGTTCAGGGACATTGCCTGAGTCTGGCATTGCAGGAAGTGCGGAGGTGCTAAAAGCTACAGACTGGCAATCCGGAATTAGTTTGTGGGTATACTGCTGCCACTTTTGTCCGAAAGCTCCATTATAAAAGTGTAGGCTGCTGTTTTCGATAAGCGACTGGGCAGTAATTTCCCAGCCTTCCGTGGCAGAAGAAGTAAAAAGTAAAGTGTAATCTTCGGGCAGCTGTAATTTGTCCTGGAAGGTACAAATGGTGTCTTCATATAACTGCATAAAAGCTTCACTGCGATGGTTGCAGCTCAGGTAGCCACTTTTGTAGGCTTTGGCTACAAATCGGGGGACGTCACCATATACTCGGGAAGGACCGGGGTAGAAGGAAATCATTCCTTTTCTTCAATTAAATATTCGATGGCCAGGGCGTAACCTTTCAGACCTAAACCAGCAATGCTTCCAACCACAAATTTGCTGAGAAAACTTTTGTGCCGGAAGGCTTCGCGGGCAAAAACATTTGAAATGTGCACTTCGATGACAGGTGCAGGAACAGCCGCAATAGCATCGGCAATGGCCAGGGAAGTATGCGTGTATGCGCCGGCGTTTAAGATGATCCCGTCTGCTTTAAAGCCACTTTCATGAATTTTATCGATGAGCGCCCCTTCCGCATTGCTTTGAAAGTAGGATAAAGCATGTTTGCTGTATTGTTGCTTTAGTTGACTAAAATAATCTTCAAAACTGAGTTGCCCATAAATATCCGGCTCTCGTTTGCCTAACAAATTCAGATTTGGGCCATTGATGATAATAATCTCCATAAATATTTCTCTTTGTCAACATAAAGATATTTCTTTCCTTAAAGTTTTCAACCTTCATAGCGGATTTATGGGCAGGGAACGCTGGATATTTTAATTCTAAGTAGATGATTGCCATGGAGTGGGATGCTGCTATTCAAAATTTTGAACATTACCTGAAACTGGAACGCTCCCTGAGTGACAATTCCATCGAGGCTTATCGTAGCGACATTCAAAAACTTCAGCGCTATGCCTCAGAAGAGCTTGCAATTATGCAGCCTGCCAATATTTCTACAAAAGACATTCAAGGTTTTTTAGGTTTTTTGTACGACTTGGGCCTTAGCGCCCACAGTCAAGCGAGAATACTTTCCGGTATCAAAGCATTTTACAAATACCTGGTATTTGAAGACTTCATTCAAATCAACCCAAGCGGTGTTATTGAAGGGCCAAGGCTAGGCCGAAAGTTGCCTGATACACTGGACCTGCCTGAAATAGAAAAAATGCTTGATGCCATTGACTTGTCCACTCCAGAAGGTATGCGCAATCGTGCCATCATTGAAACATTGTACAGCTCAGGTTTAAGGGTTTCGGAGCTTGTGAACCTGAAAATCCCTCATATTTATTTCGATATAGGCTTCCTGCGCATCATTGGCAAAGGCAATAAGGAAAGATTGGTGCCCATTGGGTCAGATGCCCAAAAATATACGCGC
>JBGSXH010000534.1:0-4825 GCA_041751515.1 Cyclobacteriaceae bacterium
ATTTGAAGAAAGAGACCCTTAATAGCCATAATCAGAAACAATTACATCTGGTGCGTGCCTGGTACTATCAGAAATATGAAGATCATAAAAACATGGCATTGCACCTGGCTGAAGCTGCTCCCATGCTTTCTAAAAAAGAGCATGCAGCCCGAATGCAGTTTATACTGGGCCAGCTGCATCAGGAGCTTGGCAATCGAGAGCAGGCCTATGATAGCTATCAACAATGCTTAAAATCTAACCCGGAATATGAGCTCTCTTTTTACGCTCGACTGAACATGTATCAGGTTTATCAGCTGGAAGGTAGCAGCGACCTCAAAAAGGTACGTCGTTTCTATACAAAAATGTTGAAAGACGCTAAAAATGTGGAGTATAAAGATAAGATCTATTACGAGATGGCAGAGTTTGAATATCACAATGATAACACCCCCCAGGCCATTTCATTTTACAAATCATCTGCAGCTAGTAGTCAAAACAATCCCAGGCAGCAAAGCTATGCGTACTGGAAGCTGGGAAAGATTCACTACGAAGATCTTAAAAAGTATGAATTAGCAAAAGCTTACTATGATAGCACCGTCAGCGTGATGCCGGAAGACGAGGAAATGTATGCGCAGGTATCATCCCGGCAAGCTGTATTGGCAGATTTTGTAACTCAAATTAATACTATTTCCACTCAAGACAGTCTTTTGCAGCTCGCCCAAATGGATAGCGTGTCATTAAATTTATTTTTAGATGAGGTCATTGCCCAAAAGGAAGCCGAGCGAAAAGAACAAGAAAAGCTGGTCGCCAAAAATGCCAACCGAAACAACGCATATTTCGCAAGCGACGGGGAGCAACCTTTCCGCAGTGATGCCGGCTCGGGCAATAATTGGTATTTTTATAATAATGCAGCAGTTGGCAACGGACAAAATGAGTTTAAGAGGCTTTGGGGTGACCGAAAACTGGAGGACGACTGGCGTAGATCTGAGAAGGGAGTCAGCGGAGGAGGTGAATTGGCCGATGCAAATGCAGATGCAGCTGATTCCCTTGTAGTGGAAGAAGAAATAGATCCTGCAGAGCGTCTTGCTGCAGAGAAGCAGCAATTATTAGCAACTATTCCGTTCACTGATACGGCGCAACAGGAAGCCCATCATTTAATAGAGGAAGCTTTGTTCAGGCTAGGGGCAATTTACAATTTTGAGCTCTTAGAAAAAGAGAATGCTATCGCTACCCTGCTGTCTTTGCTGGAGCGGTATCCAGCTACCGAACACAAACCCGAGACCTTGTATCAACTTTACCTCATTCATAGCCAACAAGAACTGGCCGGTGCTATTGATTATAAGAACACCTTAATCAAAGAATTCCCCAATAGTACTTTCGCCAAACTGGCGGAAAACCCCAATTATACCGAAGAAAGCCTATTGGCTAATGAAAAGCTAAAAAAAGAATACGAGGTGGCCTATGCTAGTTATAGAGCAGGAGACTATTTAGCAGCCAACAAAATCATTCGAAATGCTAAACAAAGTTATCCGGAAACAGACTTTTCTGATAATATGCGATTATTAGAAATTTTAATAATAGGTGAGTTAGAAGGGCTCCACAATTATCAGTACGCATTGGGTAACTTTCCAGAGCAATATCCGGACAGTGAACTTCTCGATTATGTCGCCGACTTGAAAGAGAAATCTGAAAGCCTAAGCAAACGATTAAAAGAAAAAAAGGGTGCGATGTTTGTGGAGTATTTTAATCAGCCACATTATTTTGTTATGCTGGTGCCAAAGCGCATTTCAACTGATGATATGAACGCATCAATTGAAGCATTTAATGAATCAAACGGCCAGTACAATGGTCTGAATATCGGAAACTTAACGCTCGACAATGATTATAATATCGTTTTAGTAACCGAGTTGGCGGGAAAAGAAACTGCCTGGCAATACTATCAAGAAGTAGCGCTAAATAATTCTCTCTGGGAGCAATTCGACAAAAGTAAAATTCATAAATTTGTAATTACAAAAGACAATTTTCAAATATTTTATCAGAGCAAATCTATCGATAGATATTTAAGTTTCTTTGAATCCAACTATTACTGATAAATGGCAAAAAAAGCTAAACCGGCAAAGAAGGGTACTTCGGCTCCCAAATTTTATAGCTTTATCGTGAAAACGATCTGGCTTGTATTCTTATTCGTACTGATTGCCGTACCACTATTTATCTATAGTGTCAGTATCAATTTATTCAACCTTTATGGAGAACTGCCAAGCCTAACGGTCCTGGAGAATCCACAAAGCGACCTTTCCTCAGAATTATGGTCGGCAGATAATGTATTACTCGGAAAATACTTTAGAGAAAACAGAACTCCTGTAGATTTTGATGACCTCTCTCCAAACCTGGTAAATGCACTCCTCGCCACGGAAGATTACAGATTTGAGAAACACAGCGGCATCGACTTTCAAAGCATGGGCAGGGTGTTTGTATACTCTCTGGTGTTAAGACAGGGAGCCGGCGGGGGAAGCACCATATCTCAGCAATTAGCAAAAAACCTTTACAGTACCCGTACCGAACGATATAACAATGGCTTACTTAATAATTTGCCAGGGTTCAGAATGCTTATCGTTAAAGTAAAAGAGTGGATTACGGCAGTAAGGCTGGAGAAATCTTATACGAAAAGAGAAATTCTCTCCATGTTCTTGAACACAATTGAATTCGGAAGCAACTCCTATGGTATACAGGTCGCTGCCCAAACTTTTTTCAATACAAGTCCTGATAGTCTAAATGTTCAACAATCAGCACTTCTGGTAGGAATGCTCAACGCACCTTCCAGATATAACCCCATTCGTAACCCCGAAGCCGCTACTAATAAAAGGACTGAAATACTCTATAACCTGCATAAGTACGATTTTATTACGCGAACTGAATTTGACTCCATCAGCAGTTTGCCACTTGGAGTAAACTACAAGGTGGAAAACCACAATCAAGGTCTGGCAACATATTTCAGAACGGTAATCAGACCGTTTTTAATGAACTGGGCAGATGAACATGGTTACGATCTATGGGAAAGTGGCCTTAAGATTTACACGACTATAGACAGTCGCATGCAACAATACGCAGAAGATGCAGTGGCGAATCACATGAAAGAGTTTCAGGGACTATTTGACGAACATTGGGAAGGAAGAAACCCATGGGTCGATAGCAAAGGGGTAGAAATACCGAACTTTATAGAAAATGCGGCTAAAAGAACGAATCGTTATAGAGGCTTAGTGCAAAAATATGGTAAAGATCATGATTCGGTCAATGTTATCATGAACAGAAAAGTGCCGATGACCGTATTTTCCTGGGGGGGTGAACAAGATACGCTCATGAGCCCTATGGACTCGATCCGGTACTATAAAAAGTTTTTGCAAGCAGGTTTTATGGCCATGAATCCGCACAATGGTCAGATTAAGGCCTGGGTTGGAGGCATTAACCACAAGTTCTTCAAATACGATCATGTGCGACAGGGACGCAGACAACCAGGGTCTACCTTCAAACCTATTCTATACACAGCAGCAATAGATTACGGCTATTCTCCATGCTATCAGGTGGTAGATGCACCGGTTTCCATACCAGTAGTAGGTGATCCCCCGGTATGGAGTCCCAGCAATTCCAATGGAAAGTTTAGTGGTGAACGCATGACCATCAGGCAAGCCATGGCTCGTTCCATTAACTCAGTGGCAGCATTTATGATGAAAAAAGTAGGACCTGCAACTGTAGTGGATTTTGCACGCAGAATGGGAATTACCAGTCCTTTGGATGAGGTCCCTGCCCTGGCATTGGGATCATCCGACGTGTCAGTTTACGAGCTCGTTGGCGCCTACAGTACGTTTGCCAATGAAGGTACCTGGGTAGAACCTTATACCATTACCCGTATTGAAGATGAAAATGGCAATATTCTGCAAGAGTTTATGCCAAGAACAGTGGAAGCTTTAAATGACGAAACTGCCTATCTGATGCTCCATATGTTACAGGGCGCTACTGAATGGGGTGAAGATCGGGAAAGCCATGGTACAGCGGTCGGTTTGCATCGTTATGGCTTGTTTGATGAAGATAATGAAATAGGTGCCAAGACCGGCACAACGCAAAATCATTCAGATGGCTGGTTCATGGGTGTAACAAAGGACCTTGTTGCTGGCGCCTGGGTTGGTGGCGATGACCGAAGTATTCGTTTCAGAACGATAACGTATGGCCAAGGATCAAAAATGGCCATGCCGATCTGGGGAAATTTCATGAAGAAAGTGTATGAAGATGAATCACTAGATATTGAGAAAGGTCCTTTCAAACGACCGTCCAGACCACTTTCTGTAGAAATTAACTGCAATCAATATGCTGTTGACCCTATGCAGGAAATGGATTCTCTAATAAATGAGCCTGCTCAGAAAGAAAACGAGGTAAAAGAGGGTGACATTTGGTAACTTTTGAACGTTCCAGAAGCAAAACGGCAACTTATTAAGTTGTCGTTTTTGTTGATATACCTAAATTGCCCATTATGGAAACACCTTCATTTCAAAGTAGTCAGGTCGCTAAGCTGCCCGAAGACCCGGGAATTTATAAGTTTTTTAATGGGGAAAACATTCTTATTTATGTCGGCAAAGCAAAAAATATAAAAAAGAGGGTTTCCAGCTACTTCAATCGATCTGCGCAATACAATCGCAAAACCATTAGAATGGTGTCGGAAATTAGCAGCATTCAATTCACCATTGTCAATTCTGAGCTAGATGCCCTGCTGCTGGAAAATAGTCTTATCAAAAACTACCAGCCCCGCTATAATATTCTTTTAAAAGACGATAAGTCATTCCCATACCTGTGCATAACC
>JBGSXH010000535.1:0-1950 GCA_041751515.1 Cyclobacteriaceae bacterium
GGTAGCCGAAATTTGCGCTATCCTATTTTCACTAAACAGGATGGAGTTATATTCGAGATTGAATTTGTAGCCATCTTCCTGAACGTAGCAATTGAACCAGATGTCGGCCTTTACTGACTGGTATGTTTTTTCGAATAGTTCGACAGTCAGGTTTTTAAAAATTTTCCTGTCTTTGCCCTCAAACAGAAGTCGATTAGCATGGTTGAAAGTAAAACCGATGTCAAATAAAGGCATTCTGTTGCGGTATTGCTCTACTTCCAATTTTTCTATTAGCAAGTCGAAGGGATAACTGTTGTTTTGAAAAGCATCATACACCACTTGTCTAATATTGCTTAAATATTCCTTAAAGGTCATTTGCTCTTCAGACTGCGACCTGATGGCCAGCAGGTTCAAATAATTACCAATCTGCTCTTCAAGCAATTCATTATCCCTGGTGGAGAATGGTACGCCAATGGTCGTATCAGTTCGATCACTGTGGCACAGCACGACCAGATTGATCATTGCAAATATGAAAGCAAATTCGGTCATGTCATAGCGCTCTCTTGTCCGCAGGGCTCTATAGATGGTTTCATTTTGTAGCATAATCTCGACGTTGGCTCCAGCTGTGGTAAAAGTGTTAGGCCGTTGAAATTCAGGAGTTATAATCTCTGCTACCGGCATATTCATAAACTGAGACAGCCAGTATTGCTCCTGTGTCTTTAATGAGCCATTTTTCAATAAATCATTCTGCCACGTTGCAAAATCCTTATACTGAATTTGTAGACTTTTCTGCGACATCGGCTTTTCCTCTATAATGGCATTGTAGTTTGCCATCATTTCTTCCACAATGATTTCCAACGACCTACCATCTGAAACTATATGGTGTATTGTAAACAGCAGTATGTACAGGTCGGAGTTGAGGCGAAGCACCTTCACTTTAAATAGAGGCCAGCTAGTGAGGTCAAAGGTTACTTTTGCTTCCTTGATGGCAATTTCCTTGGCCACTTTCAGCGGCTCAGGATTCCCCGTCAAATCAACCTGATCAATTTTTAATTTTGTGTGGTCAGGGCTAAGTATTACTTGTCTAGGTACGCCTTTCACAGTAGGAAAAATTGTTCTTAAACTCTCGTGTTTTGCAATCAAAAAATTTATAGCTGTTGATATGGCAGCAGTATCCAATATCCCACTAAATTTGACAGACCCTGGCATATTAGATGCATAAGTTTTTTGCTCTACCAATTCCATGATCCAGAACCGTTGTTGAGCTCTTGACAATGCATATGAACCAGCATCAGGAGCTGGCTTAATTTTCCATAGCTCCTCATTAGTATTTGCATCAACCAATACCGCCTGTTCTCTCACCGTTGATTTTTCAAAAATCTGGCTAAGCTTGAGTTGTGTTCCAAATGATTTATTAAGGGCGACTATAAGCTTTGTAGCCTTAAGAGAGTGCCCTCCTACCTGGAAAAAATTAGCGGTAACGTCAATTTCTTCTATTCCCAGTACCTCCTTCCATATCCTAGCAACGTCGGCTTCTGTTTTATTGGAAACTTGATTTACAGATGGCGCTAGCTGAGTGGCCACCAAATGCTGCAGCTTCTTTTTATCCGCCTTGCCATGACGGGTCGTAGGAATGTGATCTAGAACAAGCCAGTGGTCGGGAATCATGTAGTTTGGCAAATGCCCTTTGACATAATCGATGACCTCCTGCTTCAATATTTCTCGGTTGAACCATCTCAAATGTGGCAATTGTGTAGGTTTTTCGATGAGTGTAGTCTCTCCCGGTTCACGAGGGTCTAGATGAGCATAAATCATAATTACTGCGAGGCCAGCCATCAAAGGGTGAACTTTTTCATAGCAGCTATAACCTTTTGTTTCCAGCAAGTCCATGACCTCGCGCCCAACCTCTTTATTTTTCACTTCAATAATCAGCTGCCTGATCTTTGCCCAATCATCAAGAGAAATGCCCTC
>JBGSXH010000536.1:0-5987 GCA_041751515.1 Cyclobacteriaceae bacterium
TGTTATCAAAATAACACCATTGCGCCCTTGATCACCATATAGTACAGTGGCAGATAACCCCTTTAAAACGTTAACGCTTTCAATGTTATTTGGGTCAATATCTAAAAACCTGCTTGAAGTGGTGGCGCCACCCTGATCAAATGAGTTTTGTGCATTAGTTCCTGAGCTGAACGGCACTCCGTCTACTACAAAAAGCGGCTGATTTGAACCGGTAGCTGAAGAATAACCTCTGATTACAATATTAGTACCCGCACCAGATGTACCGTTGGTAGCCGTAATATTTACACCCGCTACTTTACCTTGTAAAACACGAGAAACATCTTGCTCAGGCCTGTTAGCAATAAGGCCTTCACCTACTGTAGATACGGCATAACCCAAAGCCTTCTTTTCACGCTCAATACCAATAGCAGTAACAACTACTTCCGAAAGTGTTGCTGCATCTGCACCAAGCGTAACATTGATGACTGAGGTGTTGCCAATATTTATTTCCTGTGTGGCGAAACCTATAAAAGAAAAAACTAATACACTTGAACCTGAAGGGACATTTATTGAAAATGCGCCATCAAGATCTGAGGTCGTGCCTATAGTTGTTCCTTTAACAACTACTGATGCGCCTGGTAAAGGCTCACCATCTTCACCGGAAATGATTGTTCCGGAAATCTGTTGCTCTTGAGCAGCAATGTGGTGTGAAAATACAAGCACGCTAAAAAGCAATAATAGTAACTTTTTTTTCATAGGATTTATTTTAGTTTGAGGTTAATTACATCATCGTAAAAAAAAATTGCAAAATGAGCAGAAGAATAAATATTTATAGTTTAAAGAATTGTCCAATTACCCACTTTAATTTTAAGAAATTGCCCTTTTATAGAATGTAAAGCTTAAATAGTAAGTAAATAGAAAATAAATGTAGTAGTTAGATTTTAATTTTACTACAGGATTTATTTATTTTTTAATAAAAAGACAATATTTAATTATTTCATTCGATTGAGAACACTTTAGTGGGCTATTGTGCTCAATATCATATCTTTGCACACGTGCTCATCTCAGTCATTTGCAAAAGCGCAGCACCTCGGAAAAACATCACTATATCAACATCACCTACCTATAGGTTACACTAAAAGAAAGCGTTTTGACAATATGATTTACCTTAGCGGACATATGAAATGGCTAAGAGTATAAAAATTTTTAATTGTGAATTTTGTAGAAGAGACTAGTGACTGCGTAATTGCTCACTGTAAGAGAAATTAAAATAATACACAGATATGGCTGTGATCAGAATATACCGCTAAAAAGCTAATCATCGACTGAGACTAGATCATCTTGCAGTGTTAAAAAATACAGATAATGCAGCATTCAATTTGAATGTAATATTGAATACTGCACATCTTCTCCGCTTACGATGGGGAGTAAGCCACTTCGCTTACCCCCTTTATAAAGCATTATACATCGAATAGGCTTTGTTTGTTGGTAAGCCTGGCATGTAAGCCACTTAAATTTAATGGATGCTACACTTGCTAAAAAAATAATTACCAAAGCTGATGCACATCAGCCTTTATATACTCATCATAAATGTTCTTCACACCCACCATCTGTGCGGCTGTTAAATTCGGCAGTTCGCCGGCCTTCATATTAGTTTGCACTTGTTCTGTTTTCGAAGCGCCGGGGATAACAGTGCTAACTTCCGGAAACATTAATACCCATTTCAATGCCCATGCAGCCAGAGCGACATCGTCAGGGAAAAGTGCTTTTAGCTTTTCTACAGCTTCCAGACCCTTATGAAAATCGACGCCACTAAAGGTTTCTCCCTTATCAAAAGCTTCACCATTTCTGTTAAAATTGCGATGGTCTTCTTTCCCAAAGCTGGTCTCTTTATTCATTTTTCCGGAAAGCATACCGCTTGCCAATGGTACACGAACTATTATACCACAATCCTTTTCCTTTGCAGTCGCAAAAAATTGATCTGCGGGCTTTAACCGGAACAAATTAAAAATAATCTGTATGGTGGTCACATTTTCATGTTGAATAGCGGCCATGGCTTCATCAACAGTTTCCACGCTTACGCCAAGGTTCTTAATCTTTCCTTGTGTTTTCAAGCGATCAAAGGTTTCAAAAATTTCAGGGCGCTCCAGCACTTCTGGTGGAGGGCAGTGCAGTTGAATAAGATCCAGTGCCTCTAATTTCATATTGCGAAGACTTTGCTCCACATAAGCAGTAAGGCTTTCGGGCGTATAACCTGCTGATACATGAGGATTAATCTGGCGACCACATTTTGTCGCGATGTACACCTTCTCAGAACGTTGCTTTACCACCCTTGACACAGCAGCTTCACTATCTCCGGCACTGTACACATCTGCTGTGTCGATGAAGTTTACACCACTATCTATCGCTTCGTTAATGATTTTATCAGCAGTTTTATCACTGAATGGCTCACCCCAGCGTCCTCCGACCTGCCATGTGCCCAGCGATATTTCCGAAATTTCAAATCCTGTCTTTCCTAGTTTTCTGTATTGCATTTGTATTAAAGTTTAGATCAGTTAAATAAAATTAATTGATATAAGGTTTTTTGTCTTCTTTCTCTTTGTGCTTATCATCACCAGTAACATACAATGTTCTCGTTGGGTAGGCAAATTCTACATTCATCGCTGCAAATGACTCAAATATGCGTAGGTTAATGGCTTCCTGAATATCCATATAGACTCCATAGTCTGAGCTGAGTACGGCATAGACAATTTCGAAATCCAGGCTGCTGTCTCCAAAGGATGCAAAATGTGCTCGATCAAACTCGGTCAGTTTTTGCTCTTTAACGATCTCTTTTAAAACTTTTGAAATTTCCTTCAGTGACTCGGGTGAGGTCTGGTACGTAACTCCTACCTGAAAGACGATTCTGCGCCGCTGCATTCGCTTATAATTATGTATTCTGGAATTGGTGAGATCGCTATTTGAAAACACCAGTTGTTCTCCGGATAGACTTTTCACCCTGGTTGTTTTGATGCCAATGTATTCTATCACCCCAAGCTTATCATCGATGATCACGAAATCCCCAATTTCAAAAGGTCGATCTAAGAAGATTACAAAATAATTAAATAAGTCACTTAGAATATTTTGAGCAGCCAAGGCAATGGCAATACCCCCGATACCTAAACCGGCAATAACGGCGGTAACATCATACCCCATATTGCTGAAGAGAAAGAGCAGCCCTACCAGCCAGAGTACTATATTGAAGATAAGCATTAACCCACCGAGTTGCGTTACTTTTTCATCTTCCTGACCATCACTGTGGCTTTTGATATAAGAGGTAAGCAATAGTAAAACCACCTTCGAAATAAAGCGGATAGCCAGAATTGTCATAGCCACAGTAAAGGCAATATCAATCACTCTTGCTGTCTTCTCTGACAATTCTAAAAAGTTCAACCCTGCGTATACAAAAAATATCTTCGCGGCAGGAACGCCATACTTTTCAATACTTTTGACAATAAAGTTGTCGAACTGTGTAGTAGTTTTATCAGCCAGCTTACCAAGTCTGCTGAGAATCACCTTCTTAAATAGGGATACTAATGCTATACCAACAAGGGCGATTCCTAATGCGATCGAATATTCCTGGACGGAATTATTATAATATTCCTGCGCTAATAATTCATTCATTGTATCAAATAATCGTATGTTTTGGGAGGTGTTTTTTTTAGATACTATTTGGAGCTACATTTTGCAGATGATCAAGTTGATAACATAAACCTAAAGATAACTTTAGAACATTGAAAGTGTCAACGGGTTTATCATTCGTCCACGTTCTTTTCATATTCAGGCTTTATCAAAAATCTGAAAAAAAGAATCACATTTCAATGACAATGTAATGCTATATTTGAATGTAATCATAGCGATTCACGCTGCTTCAAGACAGGACATCACAAATTGTTAAAGATAAATCTTCAAAACGTAAATTAATATAATTTAAGACATTTATGAGAAGTATTAAAAAACTACACAAGGCGGAATACCGTCCCATAGCAGACCTTAGCACGTATTCTCCATTACCCACACGTTCTTTGGATCAAATCGATCCTTTCTTGTTTTTAAATCACCATGGTCCCCAAACTTATCAGGCCAATAATAATGGACTTCCTTTCGGTCCACACCCACATCGAGGCATGGAAACCGTCACTTTTATCATTGATGGCGATATTATGCACAAAGATTCAGGGGGCCATGAAAGCATCATTACCGCTGGTGGTGTGCAATGGATGACGGCTGGGAAAGGACTTATACATGCCGAAGTTTCTTCAGATGACTTTCAAACAAAGGGCGGCAACCTAGAAATTTTACAGCTATGGGTAAACCTACCTGCAAGCCTAAAAATGACAACTCCCAAATACTTGGGCCTGCAAAAAGAGGAAATCCCTCAAATATCGCTTGATGAAGACAGGGTTGAAATGAATCTTGTATCAGGCACTTGGGAAGATAGAAAATCAGCATTTGAAACGTTAACTCCTATTCATTTAAGCACCGTACGCTTTGCAAAAGATGGTAGCGCAAAATTCACCATTCCAAAAGAGCATAACATTTTCTTCTATGTTATTCAGGGAAGTTTGGAGGTCAATGGTAATGTAATTCAATCACTTCATCTGGCAGAGTTTAATCACGACGGCGATACGCTTGAGATCAGAGGATTAGAAAATAGTCTTCTATTACTAGGTCATGCAAAACCCTTTGAGGAGCCGGTGGTAGCTCAGGGCCCTTTTGTCATGAACACCAATGCTGAAATACAGCAAGCTTATGAGGATTATCAGAATGGAGTTTTTGGTTCCTGGAATGGTTAATTCAGCAAAATAATTTACTCCTCATTATTTCTAAATTAAGAAAAAAGAAATTCGTACTTTAAAATGAGGAGTAAATTTTTAATTTCTCTATATTTTTTGGCTGCAATCGATAATTATAAGGGCTTTGTAAACCAATATTCCTTATATTTATAATAATACCTGCAAACAGGTATTTAGTAACTTATCTGATTCGCCCAAATAATACTACAATGAAAAAAGGACAGGCAACTATCCGGGATATTGCACTTAAACTAAACATTTCCATATCAACTGTTTCCCGGGCACTAAGAGACCAGCCTGAAATAAATATTCGCACAAAAACAGCGGTATTGGAAATGGCTAAAAAGCTGAATTACGAACCGAATGTTGTCGCTCAGAATCTACGTACTAATAAGACCAATACCATTGGTGTGGTCGTGCCGGATTTGGTAACACATTTTTTCTCTTCGAATATTAGTGGCATTCAGGAAGCAGCGTCTAAACTTGGCTATAATGTAATGATCTGCCAATCAAATGAATCGTACGAAAATGAGGTGAAAAATATCAACATTCTGGCTGCCAGCCGGGTGGATGGACTACTAGTATCCTTATCCCAGGAAACGAATACATACGATCATCTTCAAAAGATATATGACAAGGATATTCCTATCGTATTGTTTGACAGAGTTTGGGACCATTTAAATGTCTCAAAAGTGATCGTTGACGATGAAGAAGGCGCATTCCAGGCCACGGAACATCTTATATTTCAAGGCCGTAAGCATATAGCTTTTATTTCAGGCCCCAAAGAGCTTTCTATTAGCCGTAATCGACTACAGGGTTATCTTCGCGCTTTAAGAGCCCACAACATGCAACCTCAGGAAGATTTAATCACTTATAGCAATCTTAAAAAAGACTCCATTATTGAGCAAACCAAATATCTTTTAAATCTACCCACACCACCGGACGCCATATTTGCAATAAATGACCTTGCGGCTATCAATTCAATGATTTACATTAAATCTACAGGGCGAAAAATCCCTGAAGATATTGCTATGGTTGGCTTTTCCAATGCGCCGGTATCGGCACTAGTAGAGCCATCAATTACAACCGTAGACCAGCCAGCGCATGAAATGGGGAAAATTGCTGCAAGACACCTGCTCGAGCAGATAAAAAACCCGGACACTTTCGAACCGC
>JBGSXH010000537.1:0-2264 GCA_041751515.1 Cyclobacteriaceae bacterium
TGGTTTCGGTTCCGGCCATGCTGGAAATGTATGAACAATTGGGCACGCCAGCGCATCAAAAAAGAAAAGAAGCTTTTCCAGAAGCTGGACATCATGTGATTGCCTCAAAAATCCGTTCTGAGGATTGGGAAAGTGTGCTGGAAGGCTCATGGAGCTTCCTGGAAGAAATTGTATTTCGATGACTTTTTGCCTTTATTAACAAAAAGACAACGCAATATTTGCATTTAACCACTGCACAAGTTGTAAACTTGGATAGTAAAGCAACGCTAACACCTATGATAACGCATATCTTGCTGCTGATCAGTCTATTGATAACCATGTCACCACCAACTGAACAATATGAATTTGACCTCCAAGGCCATCGGGGCGCTCGCGGGCTAGCGCCTGAGAATAGCATTCCTGCATTTTTGAAAGCTTTGGAGTATCCTGTCAATACATTGGAACTGGATGTGGTGATTACCAAAGATAAAAAAGTGATTGTATCGCATGATCCTTATATCTCCGCAAACATATGTCTTGATAAGAATGGAACACAAGTTGAAGATGAAAAGGCGCATAACATTTACCAGTTAAACCTTGCAGACGTACAAGCCTACGATTGTGGCAGCAAGCCCCACCCAGGTTTTCCTGAACAGACATTGCACACGGTACAAAAACCATTACTATCCGATGTTTTTGCAGCGGTAGAGCAGCATATTACGGCGCATCATCTGAACCCAATTCAATATAACATTGAGCTCAAAAGCACTGAGGAAGGCGATAATATTTATCATCCGGAAATCCAAGAATTTGCCAGCTTGGTCAAGGCTGTAATGGAGGAAAGTGACATTGCGAAAGAACGCTTTATTGTACAGAGTTTCGATTTCAGAATGTTAAAACACTGGCACCAGGACTATGCAGATATTAAGCTGGCCATGCTGATAGAAACTACGGACCCCTGGGAGCGACAGATCGAAAATCTAGGTTTTCAACCTGAAATCTACAGTCCTTACTATAGTTTTCTTGATGAAGATGTGATTCGTGAGCTGCAAAAACTGGGCATGCAGGTAATTCCATGGACAGTGAATGACACTTCCACGATGAAGATGCTGCTGGATTGGGGTGTCGATGGCCTTATCACCGATTACCCTAACAGGGCATCAGCATTCAAATAAACTCAATCGGCTTCGATGACTTTGCCAAAATTTTCTACCTTATTGAGCACCCAGCCTGTAAACTGATAAAATATGGGTGAAATGGAAAAACCTGTTTCCCTTAAAGCTCTGGCCGCCCAAACATTAGAATTGTTGGGAAAGTAATAGCGAGAGGTCCCTTTATAGAATTTACTGTCGGTGTAGATGCCATCGCCAGCCACTACAAGCTGTGATTCGCCATCGTGTTCAAGGTGACGAATGATAAAGTCGGTCAATGCTTCCAAAGCTTCCTGATCCAGCATAATTTCCACCACCTTAGTTTCCTGATAGTAGTTGGCTATTTCGCTATTGATCGGATTGACATGCACCACAGACCTTGTCGGCCAGAAAATTGCCTTGAATGCATACCAAAGGTTGAATCCTTCATCCTGATAAAAATCTGCATCCCCCCAGCCAATTTCCAGGTACTTGTTTTCAGCCATACTTTGATTTTCCGGCCAGATGCTTTCAGGCAGACTTTCAGCAGGAATGACAATGCCAGTATGCCAACTAATGCTGACCACGTAAATGGCTGTGCTATCATTTTCAGTCCCCTTTGCTACCGGTTGAAAAATGACAAGCCCTATGAAAATAACTAGAAAGCGCATATTTTACCAACCAGGCAGCACTGCTAATGTTAAAAAGCTAGCATACAAAAACACTTCACTTCTTAAAAATGAAATAAACTGCCAGTATCAAAAATATAAAACCAATGAAGTGATTCAGCCTGAGTGTTTCATTCTTAAAAGCGATCAGCGTAAAAATAGTGAATACAATGAGTGTGATGGCCTCCTGTAAAACTTTGAGCTCGACCAGGGAAAATGGCCCTCCATTGCCTTTAAAACCTATTTTATTGGCTGGCACCTGAAAACAATATTCGAAAAATGCGATACCCCAGCTGATCAGAATCACTGAAAATAGGCCAAGTTTGCTGAACCATTTCCATTCGGCAAATTTGAGGTGACCGTACCAGGCCAGGGTCATGAATGCGTTGGACAAGACAAGCAGACCAATTGTTATCCAGGATTGCATAGGCTTACAATTAACAGTAAAGTTGTGGTGATTTATGCTGCAATTTTAGTCTATTCTTCA
>JBGSXH010000538.1:0-2135 GCA_041751515.1 Cyclobacteriaceae bacterium
GGGTTTATTTCAATAAGCCTAGAGATATTTGGGATTATCAATGGCACTTTGCCATGCAATATCATGAAGGTCTTTGCATATATCCCAATTTTAATTTAGTATCCAATATTGGTTTCTCAAAGGAATTGGCGACACATACGCTTAATCCAAACAGTAAAGAAGCCAATATCGCCTGGGAAATGATGAAAAAAATTGTTCATCCTGCAAAAGTGGAACGTAACAGGCTAGCAGACACAGCCATGTTTGGAAAAGTGCTGAAAGTATCGAAACGCAAGAAACCAAAGTATATACTCTATAGAGAGGCTATTCGTAATCGGGCTAAAACCGTCTGGAATAAAATTTTTCCGGACCGGAGGATATAGTGTAAAGTATTTTGTTTTAGATAGATAGGAAAAAAAGATGGATCAGGCTTACCTTCGCTAGTGTTTTAAAATACTGATAGTAATGTCTCAGAAAGTAATAGAAGTTGAGAACATATCTAAATTGTACAGATTAGGGCTGGTCGGTACTGGTTCTTTAGTGCACGATGTAAATCGTTGGTGGCATACTATGAGAGGGAGGGAAGATCCATATCAAAAAATAGGGAAAGAAAATAACCGAGCTTTAAAAGTCGATACGGATTATGTTTGGTCTTTAAAGGATATTAACTTTGAAGTGAATGATGGCGACGCTGTAGGCATTATTGGAAGAAATGGGGCAGGAAAGTCAACCTTGTTAAAGATTCTTTCTCGCATCACCTCGCCAACGACAGGATCTATTCATGTCAAAGGGAGGGTGGCGAGCCTATTGGAAGTAGGCACCGGGTTTCATCCAGAGCTTACCGGTCGAGAGAATGTATACCTGAATGGTGCCATTATGGGGATGACTCAAGCTGAGACCAGGCGCAAGATAGCTGAGATAGTAGAATTTGCCGGTGTTGAAGCATATATTGACACGCCTGTCAAAAGATATTCAACAGGGATGACAGTTCGCCTCGGTTTCTCTATCGCCGCGCATCTTGAACCTGAGATCTTGATCGTCGATGAAGTCTTAGCCGTAGGTGATGCCGAATTTCAGAAAAAATGCATGGGAAAAATGAACCAGGTATCAAAAGATGGTCGTACAGTATTGTTTGTAAGCCATAATATGGGCTCTATTTCTGAATTATGTGCAAGAGGCATACTATTAGACAACGGGAAAATTGCTAGGATCGGTACAACCCAGGAAGTGATAGACTTATATTTCGATAAAAATGGAAATATGAGTGCCGTTTCTTTAATCGATAAAAATGGTAGGAGTGGCAAAGCTATGTGCTTAAGTGGTGCAAAATTAAAGAATGCCGAAGATGAAGTCATCAACACATTCAGGCACGACGAACAAGTGCTAGTATACTTTGATGTCATAGCACAAGACTACCAGCATAATGCTGAAATGGGATTTACATTGAAAGATGCTCGTGGGCGGGTAGTTTTTAGCTCTAATTATGCGCTTAATCAGCATAGAGGTAATCCGCAATTTACTTTGTCTGTCTCTATCCCAAAGAAATTTTTAACTCCTGGCATATATCATGTCGATATAGCCATACATGTTCCTAATGTAGCTTATTTAGATAAACACGACGAATTGCTTTCTTTTACGATATATGACTCTGGTTCAGAATATACTAAATATGGTCAGGCAGATATAGGAGTTGTTTATCCTCCGGTTGTGTGGCAATACCAATAAAAATTATTTTACTTATGGATAAAACCTCGACAAATACAGATCTCCTCAATCAACTACCCAAACCTCCTGCCGATAAGACGGGATGGCCATGGACGGTTGCAACAGACGTAACTGCTTACGATTTGACAAAGGCGTGGCCGAGAATTTCCATTATCACCCCAAGTTATAATCAGGCTGAGTATATTGAAGAGACACTCCGGTCTGTAATATTACAAAATTATCCCAATCTTGAGTTTATCGTCATAGACGGTGGCAGCAAGGACGGTACTGTAGAATTATTAAAGAAATACGAGCCCTGGATCACGCATTGGATCAGTGAAAAAGACAGTGGTCAAACCGATGCAATTAATAAAGGATTAAAGCTATGTACCGGCGAAATATTCAATTGGCTGAATAGTGATGATTATTATTATCAATCATGTCTTTATAAA
>JBGSXH010000539.1:0-2633 GCA_041751515.1 Cyclobacteriaceae bacterium
AGTAGAAAAGTAGCGAATTAAACCCTATATATATTATGAAAAATAAATTGACTATTGCTGCATTGAGCGTTGCTTTGCTTCTATGTGTTTTCACAACCCAGGCGCAGGAGTTTCCTCCTTTAGATAAAAGCCCTGCCGATATTGCTTATTATCCGGTGGATGCTTCTAAGAAAAAAGATGTCGATCCGGTCGCTCGGGTTATTTACAGCAGACCTTCAGCCAACGATCGTACAATATTTGGTGATGTAGTTCCTTATGAAAATGTATGGAGACTTGGCGCCAATGAAAATGCTGAATTGAAGCTTTTTAAAGATGTAAGAATTGCTGATAAAAGAGTTGCAGCGGGTACTTACAGCCTTTTTGCTATTCCAGGTCAGACAAAGTGGACTATCATTCTGAACAAGGCAACCGATGCATGGGGTGCTTATAGCTACGATAAAGGTAAAGATGCCGTGAGAGTAGAAGTGGAACGCATGGATACACCCCAAACAATTGATGCATTTACAATCTTTTTTGAAGATGTGGACGAGGGTGGCCATATGATCATCGCATGGTCGGATACTATGGTGAGAGTCCCAATTAAATAAGCAGCGTTTAAGAGAGTCTATCGATAATGGAAATCCATTGAGAAGACGCTTCCATAATGTTATGATTATTAAAGAGCAGAAAATGTTGTATTTTCTGCTCTTTTTGTGTGTCAGGTATGGCATGAAGCTATAGGGTATAAACAGAAAGTCTATGGTCTTTTCCTGAAAGATTTGAAGCATGTAATTGAGGGAGCAAATACTTACTTAGTGAACGTTTCCAGCAATGTGAAGCGGTACTGCTAAAGACCATAGTAAGCATGAGGCCGAATGATCAAGGAAAAAAATACAGGCGAGGGACTACTCATTGCGATGTTTCAGGGAGCAGTGAACCTTGCGACTATTTCAACAGCGACCTTCAAAAACTGAGCTCGAAAGTGCTAGCAAAAATTACAATCCAATCCCTTTGAGAGGTATTTTTATAACTTTTCGTATGCTTCTCTAAAAGAGATAATTTCAATGTCGGGATGAAACTGCTCTTTAACGGTATTGATAAGGTAATTTAACTCTGTTTCCCTGGATTGGGTGTAGCCATCATAAAGGCTAATTTCTTGGCTGAAATAACCGGGATGAACAGCCATTTCAAACAAGTCATGCCTGGCTTTTAAAATATCGGTTTTGATTTTCTTGGCAACTTTTTCTGGTGCTTCATGATTAAAAAAATTACCTCCAATACTTTTTGCTTTGGTTCTTTTCTTTTGTGAGAGGGCCATAGTATTTAAAATCCCTAATCGCTTCATATTTGTAAAGTTAAAGGGTGAAGGCCAGCTAAACTCTTGAGGGTATCGAACAAAAACATTGCAATTTTCCGATGCTCTGAATAAATCTATTGCTTGAATCACAGAAGGGATCATATGAACATTTTGATGTGTGTCTATATGAGTAATTTTAATGCCGGCATCTTTTAAAAGCCGAAATTGACTTTGTATTTCCAACAAGACATCCTCTTTAGAATTCCTTCCTAATAGAAGTGATTGCATTAGCTTTCCCGCACTGTGAAAATATCCATTATCATCCGTCAGTGCGGAATTTTTGCCCAGTAAGCTTTTCCCGCAAGTAAGGTTGATATGAAAACCTCCATAACCATCATTTAAACCGTGAAGATACTTTAGTGTATCAGGCCAGGTAGCCTCATTTACCATGATGCTATAATCACTAACTAAGCCATTTTCAAAACAAGCTTTAATCCCACGATTCACTGAGCTACACAAACCGAAATCATCAGCATTAATAATTAGCCTTTTCGACATGTTAAGTAATTTCTACGGAGTCCAGAACACGCGCTCTCGATGACTTTTTTTTCTTTACATAAGCAACAATGTAAGCAGGTCGCTTTTTCGTTTCGATAAATATTTTACCAATGTATTCGCCGATTACTCCTAAAAATAGTAGCTGAATGCCCCCTAAAAGAAAGATGGCGGTAGCGAGTGTGGCAAAACCAGGTATAGGCTGCGACATAAATATTTTCTGAAAAAGAATAAACGCTCCATAGGCAAAGCTAAAAAAACTTACCAACAGCCCGAAATAAATTGATACCCTTAAAGGTCTTACGCTGATAGAGATTACACCATCCACAGCAAGATTGATCAGCTTTAGCAATGAAAATTTAGAATTACCAAATTGACGTACTTCAGGTTTGTAAAAAATTTCTGCTTTTGAGAGTCCTATGATACTGATGATGCCCCTTGTATAATAGTCAGCCTCCTTGAAAGACTGAATTACTTTCACGGCTTTTGAATCAAGCAAACTAAAGTCAGTAAGGTATATTTTGTTGTCGCTGAAGAAGTTAATGATTTTCCTGAAAATATAGGAGCCCGCCTGGCGGTAGGCAAAGTCAATACTTTCCTCTTGGGAGATATGTACAATATTAACTCCTTTCTTAATTTTCAAAGAAGCTTCAATGAGTTTAGCAGGGGGATGCTGTAGGTCGGCATCCATAATTGCACAAAATTTTGATGTGCTGTGGTCAATACCTGATTTGACTGCAAGCTCCTTTCCGAAATTTCTACTTAGTTTAATAAACTCAATACCTATACTGGCATCATGAAT
>JBGSXH010000540.1:0-10063 GCA_041751515.1 Cyclobacteriaceae bacterium
TCAAAAAGAAAAATACTTTTACCGACTTCGTCAACTGTTCTGAATATTTGATCAGTGAGAACTTCACTTCCGCAGACAAGCTTTTTGCACAGGGCGGAAGTGCAGGCGGACTGCTGATGGGTGCAGTTGTCAACATGCGACCAGATTTGTACAAAGGTGTGATCGCCGCAGTTCCTTTTGTGGATGTCATTTCAACCATGGAAGATGAATCTATTCCGCTGACGACGTTTGAGTTTGATGAATGGGGAAACCCTAAAAACAAAGATGCTTATGACTATATGATGTCCTATTCGCCTTACGATCAGGTAAAGGCGCAGGATTATCCGCATATGCTGGTAACGACAGGTTTGCACGATTCCCAGGTGCAATACTGGGAACCCGCAAAATGGGTTGCCAAACTTCGTGATATGAAGACTGATGATAATCTGTTGATGCTAAGAACGAATATGGAAACGGGACACGGCGGTGCTTCCGGAAGGTTCAAGTACCTGGAAGAGCTGGCAGAGAATTTTGCCTTTTTGCTCAGTCTCCTAGAAGAGGAAGAAGTACAAACTGCAGGATTATAAAAGGCCATTAGTCCATGGGTATACATCGGGTTGGACAGTCGGTTTATACTTATGGTTTTTCAGTTAAATAAAATTATGCAAACCTACGTAGCATTTTTAAGAGGAATAAATGTCGGAGGTAAACATAAAGTGCCCATGGCCGACCTGCGTAGCTTACTGGAAAAGCAGGGCTATCGCAAGGTCAAAACCGTGCTTAACTCCGGCAATGTTGTCTTCGAAGCCGAGCCACTGAATTTAGCCGAAGCAGCACTGCACATTGGTAATCTGTTGCTGGAAAGCTTTGGTTTTCCTGTTCCTGTAAGGATTTTCGAAGGAGAGCAGATCAAAACGATTGCGGCAGCACTGCCGGAAGAAGATATTGATCAAAAAGCAGGAGTTCAATATTATTTTACCTTTATCCATGCGAGTGCTGATGAAGCCTCTATAGCTAAGTTAAACCAGGATGATTTTTTTAGGATTATAGCTACGCTGGAACAGGTGGTGATTAGCAGGGTTGATACTAATTTAGGCAAAAGTCCCGATGCAATGGCGAAGCTTGAGAAAGTTTATGGAAAAAGCATTACTACCAGAAATTGGAATACTTTGAATAAGATCACAGCACTGCTCTAGAGTGCTATAATTAAAATGCTTCAGCTACGGTAAGGTAAAATCCAGTCCCCCTTTGTCCAACGCCAAAATCCATTCTGATATTGATGTTTTCTTCAGTATCTACTGCAAAACGAAGGCCGGCGCCACCTGCCGGTCTTAGGTTCTGGAATTTATAATCGCTGGCAGCAGCAGCCACAATGCCTGTACCTCCAAAGGCAGCCCAGCCCAGGCGTTTATAGATATTTCCACGAAACTCGGCCTGCAGGATAGACATGTGTTTATCTCTGTAAATGCCCTCAAAATAACCACGCAACCTTCGCGGTCCGCCCAACATGGCCATTTGATGGAAGGGAACATCGCCAAAATTGAGTTCATGGTAAGTGTTAACAGCCAGAATGATACTGCTATTAAGCGTAAAATAACGGCTATAATCTATGCTAAATTTCTGGTAAACAAAGTCACTACCCAACCAGCTTGGATAATGTTGCATTTTGGTTTCAAGGTAAGCCCCTTTCGAAGGGTAGAAGAATAAATCTCTGGAGTCGTAAATAAGTGTCGGTCCCAGGCCTGAAGTGACACCTCCGGCAGCACCAGGGGGATTCCCCATCTCCAGAGCACCGCCAGGTTCGGTATTGTTAATGGCAAACTGATCGAACCAATAGCTGCCGCCAAGGAACAAGTCTGGAGCAATTTTTTTCAGTAGATTGAAACGAATTCGCGGAAATTGTGCATCATACCATTCATCAGTACTCTCGTTACCGCTATTGCCAATGCCAAAATAGCGATAAACGTATCTATAGTAGCCTACTTCCCCAAATGAAGTGTATTGTCCCTTTCCCCAATTGATGCGATACGGGAAGTACACAAGTAATTGATTTAAAAGTGTATAAGCCACGCCGAACTGCACCTGGGATACGAGACTGCTGTCTATTTCGCCTGGCAGCCTGAATGCTGCAAGCCCTGCAGCCCCGAAACCAAGATTTGTTTCCGGTGCGTAAAATACCAGCGGGAGGGCAAGAAATGTTACTTTTTTATCTGATGGGAGAGAATCTTCTAAGACTGTGGGATCCTGAAATGCTGAAGCTGCATTGCTAAATTGAAAGAAGAAAAATAGTACAATAAGTAATCGCCCGTTTTTTGGCATAGATCAATTGATAAGTTTGCATGCAACTACGTACATATTGTTCAATAATGATTTACTTCAGGCTGTGTTGAAATTTGAATGCACCTGAATTATTAATGATAGTTCGCAGCTATGCTATATATGCTAACCCAGGGTAGGATTAATTTTATCTAATTCAATCTAAACGAATCAGGTCGTCGTTACTCAAACCCGTCACTTCCTTAATGACTTGGAATGGCATGCCTTTTTTCAGCATCTTTTTTGCGGTTTTTTTTATGCCATCTTCAATGCCCTGCGCTTTACCTTGTTCAATGCCTTTAATACGTCCTTCTTCAATACCTTCCTTTTTAGCGGT
Source organism: Cyclobacteriaceae bacterium (assembly GCA_041751515.1). Lineage (GTDB taxonomy): Bacteria > Bacteroidota > Bacteroidia > Cytophagales > Cyclobacteriaceae > JBGSXH01. The sequence continues at coordinate 2,633 of JBGSXH010000540.1, forward strand.
TTCGAGGACGGAATAATTGTCCCAATAGGTTTTCAGGCTGTTTTCGTAGGTTCTCATGTCTTCCTTACTTAGTTGAGAATTATTACCTGCGCTATGAAATGAAAAAGAAGGCTACTGCAGCTGCCTTAATTCTTCGTCATTGAGGCCTGTCACTTCTTTGATGACTTCGAATGTTATACCTTTTTGCAGCATCTTTTTTGCGGTCTTTTTTATGCCATCTTCAAAGCCCTGCGCTTTACCCTGTTCAATACCTTCCATTCTGCCCTCTTTTTTAGCGGTTTCGAGGACGGAATAATTGTCCCAATAGGTTTTCAGGCTGTTTTCATAGGTTCTCATGTCTTCCTTACTTAGTTGTGCAATTTCAGCTTCTTTGAATAGTTTTTCAAATATTCTTTCCTGTAATTTAACGGGTCTGTTTTGTAAAAGGTGCAAATTTTTTAAAATGTACAACCATTTGTCGAAATGCGTATCGAGCTGGTCTTCTGTTTTTTGGAAGCGGGGCATTTCCAGATAGATAAGGCTAAGCTTGTCGTAAAATACTTCCTTGGTAGCGATGTCCATAAGCTTCACCTCCCTCAGGTTTCTTCTTTCACTGGCAATGTCGGGAAAACTGAAGTTCAGGATGCAAATGGTAAACACTTTCTTTAACTCATAATTCCAGCTTTTGCCTTTGGGAGCCTGGGACCTTATGGGGTGGGTAGCATAAAATAGGCTCCGGTCTTTGAAAAACTCCTGATAAATATTTTGAAGTTCAATGATGAAATGTTCTTCCTTGTCATTGGTGCAGTAGAGGTCGAATATAGCAGTTCTTTCACTCAAGGACGCGCCCAGCTTTTCTTTGTTGAGGTAGGTCAGGGTGCTAATATGTTCCTTTCCCAATAAGACCTGGTTGAGAAAATCTATGAGCAAGTCCTTGTTAAACTCTTCGCCGAAAAGTCGTTTAAAGCCGAAATCCGTAAAGGGATTGATGTACTTGCCCGGTGTATCCATCATTAATAATAAGGAAAAATGCTGTTATTTAATAAATAAATTACCGGATTGTAGCGAGATTTCCATAAGCAGCGAAGTGTCCGGGTTAGGGATAGTAGTAGAAAGCCCGGAAGCCGGCTGCTGAGGCTGAAAACTGCTGGAATGCACTTTTGGCATTGCGATGTTCCTGCACCGGCCAAGCTGCTTCCGGCTGAGGACTTGGCACGGATAGCCCGACCGCAGCGGAGCGGAGGGAACCCCCTGACAAATGTCCATCAGCCGATAATGATGTAACTCTTATCTGGAATTCTGTAAAACTAATCGGGGTCAGTTACGCTATATTTGTGTAGTAAAAGTAGAATGTTATGAAAAGTGAGCTACAAAATGCGACGGTGAAGGCACAGTTTCCAGTATTGGAAATGAGTTGTGCTGCATGTGCGGAAAGTGTTGCTTCAGCATTGCGGCAGACGAATGGCGTGGCGTCGGCCAGTGTAAACTATGCCAGCCAAAGTGCGACGGTGGCTTATGATCCGGCACAGGTTGATGCGGCGAAAATGCGAAATGCGGTGCAGGAAATGGGTTACGATTTGGTAATCGATACGGCTGCGCCGGAGGAAATGCAGGCTCAGGCTGAAGTGAAGCGCTATGAGGTTTTGCATAGAAAAACGGTTTTGTCGGCCATGTTGTCGGTGCCGGTGGTGGTGCTGGGTATGTTTTTTATGGATTGGCAGTGGAGTGCCATCATCAGCATGTTAATGACTGCGCCGGTGGTGTTTTGGCTGGGAGGCAACTTTTTTAGGACTGCTTTTCAACAGGCCAAACATGGGCGTGCTGGAATGGATGCATTGGTGGCATTAAGTACGGGCACAGCATTTCTATTCAGTACATTCAATACGTTTTATCCGCAATATTGGCTGGAAAGAGGGCTGGAAGCACATGTTTATTTTGAGGCGGCTGCGGTGATTATCACCTTTGTTTTGCTGGGTAAATTGCTGGAGGCGAAGGCGAGAGCCGGTACATCTTCTGCACTGAAAAAGCTGATGGGACTGCAGCCGGATACTGTCCGGATTGTAACCGCAGCGGGAGAAAAAACCACGCCCATTGCTGATGTATTAATAGGCGATGTATTGCTGGTAAGGCCTGGTGAGCAGGTGCCTGTTGACGGCGTGGTCACCGGAGGCCGCTCTTTTGTCGATGAGAGTATGATCAGCGGGGAGCCTTTGCCGGTTGAGAAATACGAGGCAGCGCAGGTATTTGCCGGAACCATTAACCAGAAAGGAAGCTTTCGTTTTAAAGCAGAAAAGCTAGGATCAGATACTTTGCTGGGGAAAATTATTAAAACAGTGAAAGCTGCCCAGGACAGTAAAGCGCCGGTGCAGCGGCTAGTCGATAAAATCGCTGGGATATTTGTGCCAGTGGTGATGGTTTTATCCGCCATTACATTTATAGTTTGGATGGTTTTTGGCGGAGATGCTGCATTTACCCATGCTTTGTTAAGCGCCATTACCGTTTTGGTAATCGCATGCCCCTGTGCGCTAGGTTTGGCCACGCCCACTGCAATAATGGTAGGGATAGGCAAGGGTGCAGCGCACAACATCCTTATAAAAGACGCGGAGAGCCTGGAAATTGCCAGAAAAGTGAATGCGGTTATCCTGGACAAGACCGGGACACTGACGGAAGGCAAGCCAGTGGTGACGGATGAATATTGGCCACAGGATGATCAAGAAAAGCGAGCTTTGAAGGCGATCTTAGCAGCCATCGAGTCAGCTTCGGAGCATCCTTTGGCTGCTGCTGTAGTGTCTCATTTGCAGGAAGTGCCTGACCGCGGTGGTTTGCCTGAGATGGCTTTTGACAGTCATACAGGAAAAGGGGCATCAGGAAGCTTTGAAGGGAAACAATACTATGTAGGCAATCTGACCTGGATGCAGGAGTTGGGGATCATGCTTGATGAAGCTTTTACCGAAAAAGCGACTGCCTGGCAAAAAGCAGCGAAGACAGTTATTTATTTTGCCGATGAAAAACAGGTACGGGCAGTTTTGGCAATCGCTGATGCCATAAAGCCAGGTAGCGCTGCTGCTGTTGCCCAATTGGTAAAAAATGACATTGCAGTGTATATGCTTACTGGTGACAATGAGGAAACCGCTGCTGCAGTGGCTGAAGCTGTCAATATTAAGCATTTCAAGGCTGGTTTAATGCCGTTTGAGAAGGCTGACTTTGTAAATAAGTTACAAAAGGAAGGGAAAACTGTAGCCATGGTTGGAGATGGCATCAACGATGCGGAGGCACTGGCCATTGCTAATGTGAGTATTGCAATGGGGAAAGGCACGGACATTGCTATGGACATTGCACAAATGACGATTATCTCCGGTGATTTGCAGCTGCTGCCCAAAGCGTTTAAGCTATCACGGTATACCATTGCGGGGATGCGGCAGAATTTATTCTGGGCATTTATCTATAATTTGATAGGCATTCCCATCGCGGCGGGAATTTTATATCCTTTCACAGGGTTTCTACTCAATCCGATGTTGGCGGGCGCTGCCATGGCACTGAGTTCGGTTTCGGTAGTATTGAACAGTTTGCGATTAAAATACATTAAACTTTAAAAAAGAGAAAAATGCAGTTTAAAACGAATATAAAATGTGGTGCCTGTGTGGCAAAAGTTACCCCTCTTCTCAATGCTGTGGCAGGTGAGAAAAATTGGAAAGTAGATTTAACCAGTAAAGACCGCATACTGGAAGTGACGTCAGCCAATGAGGCAGCGGTGATAAAAGCAGTACAAGATGCTGGTTTTAAAGCAGAAAAATCGTAATTTATTCTTATGTATTGCTTGTAAGTTTAGCTAAGCTTATATTTGCTATACATAAATAGAAAGTTTTATTACTTATACTATCAATTTTAGTTCGCATACCCTTGAAAACAATGAAGCCCATAATGTCTGTATTCTTGATCCTGCTGATGCTACTGGTGTCTACAGGAATGACATTGTCGGCACATTTCTGTGGGGGCGAACTAAAGAAAATGGCGGTTTTTCAGTCTGGGGAGCTTTCTTGCGACATGAAGACCAAACCTGTATGCCCTGCGCATCCTGATGAAAACAAAAAGAGCGAGCAAAATGCCTGTTGCGAAGATGTTGAATTGAGTGCAGACAGTTTTGCCCTCGAAGCACCTACCGCTACAGTCGAGCAACAACAACTTTCTCCGGCAATGATCAACTTCTCTGCAGCGTATCTCGTTGCATTACTTTACCCTGTAGGCCAGAGTGATAATGTTACTTATTCTGATTATACCCCTCCCATAGCCATACAAGACATTCCTGTGTTGGTACAGTCATTCCTGCTGTAAGCTTAATTGAGTATTGCATCTGTGCCCGGCCAATTTGCCGCTGCATTTTTTTGTATTGCTACCAATAAAGCTTACGCGTATGTTGAATGCTATCATCAGGTTTTTCCTGGAACAAAAACTTATTACTTGCCTACTGTTGCTGGCCATTGTTGGCTGGGGAATAGTCACCGCGCCTTTCAACTGGAACACGGGTTTTCTGCCAAGCGATCCTGTTCCTGTAGATGCCATTCCTGATATCGGCGAAAATCAGCAAATTGTATTTACAGAGTGGATGGGCCGTTCTCCGCAAGATGTGGAGGACCAGATCACTTATCCGCTTACCACTTCGATGCTGGGCATGGCAGGAGTGAAGTCAATTCGCTCCACCTCTATGTTTGGCTTTTCCAGTGTATATGTCATTTTTGAAGATGATGTCGATTATTACTGGAGCCGTTCGCGCATTCTGGAAAAACTAAATGCTTTGCCAACTGATTTGCTGCCGGAGGGCATTCAGCCCAAGCTTGGTCCGGATGCCACGGCATTGGGCCAGGTTTACTGGTATACGCTGGAAGGCAGAGATGAAAACGGTCAACCTGCCGGCGGCTGGGATTTGCACGAGCTGCGGAGTATTCAGGATTACTATGTGCGCTATGCGCTAACAGGCGCCAAAGGGGTAGCAGAAGTTGCCACAGCCGGCGGGCATATCAAGGAATATCAGGTCGATCTCGATCCTAATGCCATGAAGGCCAATAATATTTCCATGATGCAGGTGATGGAAGCGCTTCGCAATACCAACCAGGATGTCGGTGCCAATACTTTGGAGATCAACCAGGTGGAATATCTGATCAGGGGTTTAGGGTATGTAAAGGAGATTGAGGACATCGAAAATACGGTGCTCAAAGCGGTTAATAATGTGCCGGTGCTTATCAGCGATATCGCTACGGTGAACATAGGGCCGGCAGACCGCTCTATGCTGGGAATTCTGGACAAGAGCGGGGCAGAGGCTGTCGGAGGTGTGGTGGTGGCCCGCTATGGCGATAACCCGTTGGCGGTTATAGATAACGTAAAAGCGAAAATCAATGAAATTTCCCCAGGTCTGCCGGAAAAGACCTTGGCAGATGGCCGGACCTCCAAAGTCACCATTGTTCCCTTTTATGACCGCTCAGGGTTAATCAATGAGACCCTCAATACCCTCAACGAAGCAATCTATTTGCAGATTCTGATTACTATCATCGTGATTGTTGTCATGGTGTACAATCTGCGCGCTTCCATACTCATTGCTGCATTATTGCCATTAGCAGTGCTCATGTGCTTCATCTTCATGAAGTACCTTTCGGTAGATGCCAATATCGTGGCTTTGTCAGGCATTGCCATTGCCATCGGTACAATGGTGGACCTGGGCATTATTTTGAATGAAAACATCTTAAAACATATAGAAGAAGCCCCGAAGCGACAGTCGCTGATGAAGACAATTTACCTGGCTACGACAGAAGTTGCCTCGGCAATATTAACTGCGGTGGCGACTACCATTGTGAGTTTTCTGCCAGTATTTACCTTGCAGGCAGCTGAGGGTAAATTGTTCGGGCCGCTCGCGTGGACCAAAACCTTTGCCCTGGTGGCAGCATTAATCTTTACCCTGCTGATCATGCCGGCCTTTGCGCATTATACTTTTGGCTTCAATACTAAAAGCAAGCTTTGGTCGCGATACGGTAATATTATCCTAATGGTAGTGGGTATTGCTGCGCTTTTTATACTGCCCATTGCCGGATTGGTATTGATCCTTTTAGCGCTCAATAATCTTTTCAAAGATAAAATTAACAATTATGCCGCTTACCATAGCACCGTAATGGTGGCTATTGTGGTGATCGCAGTTGCCTGGGTGCTGGCAGGAAGCTGGCTGCCTTTGGGTGTGACGGTGCATCAATTGGTCAACTTTCTATTTATCATACTTATAATTGCTCTGGTATTAGGTCTCTTTCAACTTTTCATACGGTACTATGTAAGCATGCTACGATGGTGTCTGGCCAATAAAGGTTATTTTCTTGTGCTTCCCGGACTAATCATTTTACTGGGACTGAATATCTGGTTGGGTTTTTCTACTGTCTTTGGATGGATGGGCAATGGTTTCGATCGATTGGGCATAAACATTCGGACGACGACAGTTTATAGCGGTTTAAACCATACTTTCCCGGGAATGGGCAAAGAGTTTATGCCTTCGCTCGATGAGGGTGCCTTTTTGTTGATGCCCACTTCTATGCCGCATGCCGGCGTGGAAGCCAATAAGCGCATTTTGCAGCAGCTGGACATGCTGGTAACCGCTATCCCCGAAGTGGAAACGGTGGTTGGTAAGGCCGGAAGGGCAGAAACTGCGCTGGATCCTGCACCGATGTCCATGTTCGAAAATGTGATTCTGTACAAACAGGAATACGCTACTGATGTCGGAGGAAATAAGGTGCGTTTTCAACAGAAAGAGGGCTATTTTGTGATTGATAACGAGCGCTTCAAAAATTCATTAATTGCCGAGGAAAACCCTGTATTTCTTCAAGCCAATGAAATTTTACTTGATAAGCAGCATCGAAAATTGTTATACACTTTAGACGAGGAAGAGGAGCACACTGAGCTCAACCTTACAGATGATTTTGACTTTGTTCCATACCTGATAACTGATAAAAGCGGTACCTATTACCGGCAATGGCGCGATGAAATCCGTACACCGGGCGACATCTGGGACCAGATTGCCAGGGTCACCAATATTCCCGGCGTCACTTCTGCGCCGAGGTTACAGCCCATCGAAACCCGGCTGGTGATGTTGCAAACCGGTATGCGTGCACCCATGGGCCTGAAAGTGTATGGGCCTGATCTTGAAACCATAGAACGATTTAGTTTGCAACTGGAAAAAGTGCTCAAGCAAGTGCCTTCTGTGAAGTCTGAAGCTGTTTATGCAGACCGCTCCCTGGGCAAGCCCTATTTAGAACTTGAGCTCAATCGGCGGGCATTGGCGCGTTACGGACTTAGCGTGGCTCAGGTGCAGGAGTATATTGAGGTGGCCCTTGGTGGTATGGCCATGAGCACCACAGTGGAAGGCCGCGAGCGCTATGCCATCAGGGCCAGGTATGCCCGCGACTTTCGCGATGATCCCGA
>JBGSXH010000541.1:0-6044 GCA_041751515.1 Cyclobacteriaceae bacterium
GATCTGGCAAAGCCCTAAATTTTGTAAGACATCTCATGCCTTGTAAAGATGAGAAGTACATTTTGGGATACAGCGATGAGGAAAAGAAAGGCCTGGAAGAAAACAGCGATATTGTATGGGCACATTTCGTCGAGGAAAGATTGCTTTACGAAACCTCCCATTTTGTAAAAACTAAGTATTTGGACGAAAGACCCAGAACCCCGGAAGTGGGTGAAAAGGCACCCGGTAGACTAGGAAGATGGCTGGGCTGGCAAATTATAAAATCGTTCCAGGAGCAACAAGACATTTCCCTTAATGAATTAATGAAAGAGCAGGATGAACAGAAAATATTAAATCAGGCTAAATATCGTCCCCGAAGTCGTTAGCATGCAGGGCTTCAAGCCAACCAATCTGCTTCTTAATATGAAATGATTTGGAAAATTTCTCTTCGGCCAGTTTCCTGGCGTTTTTCTGAGCGCTCTTTAGTAATTCTGGATTCTCCATATAAGGTTTTATCTGATCTAAAAAATCGCCGGTATTTTCAGGGTTTACGACAACTCCGCAATGATATTCCCGGATAAGGTCTGCCGTCCAGCCTTCAAAATTACTAATGATCATTTTGCCCGCTGCGAGCCCGTCGATGAGTTTATTGGGGCTTCCGGTACGAAGTATAGGAAAATTGGCAAAACTAACTACAACAGCGTCAGAGGCCTGCAAAACAGGCAGCAGACCTTTTTTATCCTGATAAGGGTAGAATGTCAGGTTATTCAGCTCCATCGCTTTGGCCAGCGCTTTTAGCTTGCGCTTTTCAGCTCCTCTGCACAATAGTAGAAAGTGTACATTCAATTTTTCGACGGAAGCAGCATAAGCCATCTTTAAGACATATTCCAAATGATTGGCTTTTCCTGCAGCACCCATATAGGTGATGACAAATTTTCCTTCCAAGCCGTAATTTTTAACAAACTGTAGTGGCTTTTCAAGATTAGGAAGAAATTTCTGGGAGTATGGCTTGAAAAATTGCAGGTCTGCAAGATTAGGAATCATGGTAACAGGTCTTTCGGGTGCCAGACTTTTGATGTGCTTGGCAATCGGTGGACTTAGTGCTACATTACCTAATGCTTGTCGGTAGCAAAGTTTTTCGAAGCTGTATGAAATTTTTTGAACAAGCTTATTCTTAATAAAACCCATTTGAATTGGTGCTTCAGGCCAAATATCACCTACCTCAAAGACATAGGGCACTCTGAGTATAAATTTACTGTAAAGTGCTATAAAGCCCACCGATAGCGGTGTGGTCATAGCATAACACAAGTCAAATCTGGGTAATTGTTCCGTTTTGCGAACGGCAAGAAAGATGAATTTTAGGAATGCAATCAGTCTTGAAATCTTTCCGAATGAATTATCATAATCTACTGGCAAATAGTGCACATTTATGCCATCAACATCTTTGGTAATGGCTTCTTTACTGTTATGCCCTGTAATTATATGTACTTCAAAGCCATTCTTTACAAGCCCTTTGGCCAAATAGTAGGAGCGTATGCATGAGCCTTCCTGAGGGGTTTTAAAATATTGGTGAACATAAAGAATACGCATAATTTAAATTTCCTGCATTTTATATTTGTGATAGTACTTACAAATAGAAATCAGAGGACATTGTTCACATTTCGGGCTTCTCGCTACGCAAATATACCGACCATGCAAAATAAGCCAATGATGGGCCACTGCAATATCATCTTTAGGTATATGCCTGACAAGCTGCTTCTCAACCTCTAGAGGTGTTTTGGCAGAAAGGGTAGCTAAGCCAATTCTCTTTGAGACTCTAAATACATGGGTATCAACCGCTAATGCAGGCTGATTGAAAATGACTGAGGAAATTACGTTGGCAGTCTTTCGACCTACACCGGGCAATTTTTGCAATTCTTTGATGTCAGAAGGAATCTGAGAATCAAAATCGTTGACCAGCATTGAGGCCATGCCTATTAAGTGCTTTGTCTTGTTGTTGGGATAGGAAACGCTTCTGATATAAGGGTAAAGTTCGTCAAAAGTAGTTTTGGCGAGAAATTCCGGTGTGGGAAAGTCACGAAAAAGGGCAGGTGTAACCTGGTTGATGCGCTTATCAGTACATTGTGCACTCAAAATTACTGCTACTAGCAGCTGATAGGCATTTCCATAGTTGAGCTCAGTCTCCGCATTGGGACTGTGCTCTTTAAAATGGGCGATAAATTTTTGAAATCGTTCTTTTTTTTGCATTCCTACCAAATTCAGACAGAATGCAAATTTAAGGATTTCGAATAGCTTAAAATATTTTGAACACAGTTTTCTCCGGGAGGAATGATCGCCCGGTCTAACTTTTCAATCATCGCTAAAGTCTGCTGGTAGACTTCCAAAAGGTCTTCATTGTATAACAAAGCTTTCTCAATTGCTAGACTTTCATCATTATCAGTCTCCTGATAAATATATCTTACAAGATCATTTGGGGTAAATATTTGGGTCATAGGCGATATTATTTTTCTCCATCTTTTTCCGAAGATTAATAAGGGCATATCGCATTCTTCCCAACGCAGTGTTAATGCTTACATCTGTAGCATCAGCAATTTCCTGAAAGCTCATTTGCATGTAATGACGCATAATGAGCACCTCTTTTTGTGCCTCAGGCAATTCCTGAATGAGCTGTCGAAGTTTGGTATGCGTGTCCTTTCTAATCTGCACAGACTCGATGGAGTCTTCTGAAAATTTTAAAGTGTTAAACACATTACTTCCGTCCTCCATCACTATAGTTGGATAACGCTTTTCCTTACGGAAATGATCAATAGCCAAATTGTGGGCTATGCGCAAGATCCATGGCAGGAATTTACCTTCTTCATTGTATTTACCACCTTTTACAGTATTGATAACTTTAATAAAAGTTTCTTGTAAAAGATCTTCGGCAATGTAGTTGTCCTTAACGATCAAATAAATGGTCGTATAGATTTTCGACTTATGCCGGTTTACCAATTGTTCGAAGGCTGCTTCGTTACCATTCTTGTACAGCAAAATAAGTTTGCTATCACTAACAGAATACTTCTTCATTTCAAATACGCTTTTAATTAACGTAGAAGTCTAAACCATATTGTCAGTCTTGGGCTTGTGAGGAGTAATTAATTTTGAGAATAACATCAAAAATAACAATACCGAATAATTTTACAAATTATACAGGAAATTATATTGCTAAAATTTGATAAAATAATATCGCTTACGCAATCAACTGTGCAACATTACCAATAATTCCAGACTAAAAAATTATAACATCGTCTAATTTCTTACGCCAAACAATAATTGGTTAACAGCGGGTTTAAGTTTTCACCACTTACGTAAAATGCCTGCTTTCACGATTTCCACGCAAGAAGCTTACCAAATTCCTTAACATGAGTAGTTTATCGTTTTCTTTTCTCATAAACCTGCAATAAAAGCGGAACTTTGGCCATAAAGAACAGTTGCTATAATATCTTTGCAAATTATGAAAACAAATACGACGACTTATTCAATCCAAGATATAGAGCAACTTGACCCAAAACAGTACATAATCATTAAGGGTGCGAAGGTCAATAATCTGAAAAATATCAGCCTCGCTATACCCAGAAATAAGCTTGTGGTAGTCACCGGTTTATCTGGTTCTGGTAAATCATCACTTGCGTTTGATACGCTATTCGCCGAAGGACAACGCATGTATGTAGAAAGTCTTAGCGCTTATGCACGTCAATTTCTGGGTAGAATGGAGAAGCCGGAAGTGGAATACATTAAAGGTGTATCTCCCGCAATTGCCATTGAGCAAAAAGTGAATACAAGAAACCCAAGGTCGACAGTCGGCACCAGTACCGAAATTTACGATTACCTGAAATTGCTTTTTGCGCGGATAGGCAAGACCATCTCACCCACAACTGGGAAAGAAATTAACCGGGATACGGTAAGTGACGTTGTGAACTATTTGCTTTCTATGGAAGAAGGTGCTAAGGTGATAATTGCTGCTCCACTCATTGTGAAAGAAGAGCGTACCCTTATGCAGCAGCTTTCCATCTTATTGCAACAGGGCTTCACCAGGGTGCTAAAGGATAATGAAACTGCATTCATAGAAGATTTATTGTCAGAAGAAAAATTCGAACAGGAAGTTGATATTAAAATACTGATCGACCGGGTGGTCGTTAAACGCGAGGATGAAAATACGCAGTTCAGGATGGCAGATTCTGTACAAACGGCATTTTTTGAAGGAGAAGGCAAATGTATCATCATCAACAAAGGAAATCAGCCCAAATATTTTTCAGATAAATTTGAAGAAGACGGGGTACGCTTTGAAGAGCCCAGTGTCAATCTTTTTAGCTTCAATAACCCCTTTGGTGCTTGCAAAACCTGTGAAGGCTTTGGTAAGGTGCTGGGCATCGATGAAGATCTTGTTATTCCCGACAAGAGCCTTTCCATATATGAAGGTGCCATAGCGCCCTGGCGAAGCGAAACCATGAGAAAGTGGCTTGAGCCTTTGTTGAAAAATGGAATAGATTTCGACTTCCCCATCCATCGCTCTTATTACGAACTTTCCGAAAAAGAACAAAAGCTCTTATGGTCTGGCAATCAATATTTTGAAGGTCTGGATGCCTTTTTTAAATTTCTTGAATCCAAAACTCATAAGATTCAATACAGGGTACTCCTTTCCAGATACAGGGGTAGAACCATCTGCCCGGACTGTAGAGGCAGCCGGCTCAGAAAAGATGCTTCCTATGTTAAAGTTGGGAAAGCTTCCATTACCGACCTGGTCTTAATGCCGGTTTCTGAGGTGGCGGCATTCTTTGAACATCTTGAATTGCAGGATTATGAACATAAAATTGCTAATCGAATATTAGTAGAGATTAAAAACCGGCTGACCTATTTGCAGCAGGTAGGCTTGTCTTACCTGTCTTTAAACCGGGTGACATCCACGCTCTCCGGCGGAGAATTTCAACGCATTAAGTTGGCTACTTCCCTAGGTAGCGCACTCGTGGGCTCCATGTACATTTTGGATGAGCCAAGCATAGGTTTGCATGCAAGAGATACAGAACGAATGATTACCGTCTTAAAGCATCTCCGGGACATTGGTAACACGGTAGTGGTGGTAGAGCATGAGGAAGATATTATGCGTATGGCAGACCAGATTATCGATATTGGTCCAGATGCTGGTAGCCATGGGGGTGAATTGGTGTTTCAGGGAGATATGAATAGCCTAAAGGATTTTAAAGACAGTCACACTGCCCGCTACCTCAATGGAGTAGACGAAGTGCCTTTACCAAAACACAGGAGAAAATGGCGCGATAGCATTATCATTAAAGGAGCCCGGGAAAATAACCTAAAAAATATAAATGTACAGATACCCCTGGATGTTTTAACGGTGGTGACCGGCGTGAGTGGTTCTGGAAAATCGACCTTAATAAAAAAAATTCTTTATCCGATAATGGCGAAGATGCAGGGCATCGCAGCCGAAGAAACGGGAAAATTTGATAAAATTGAAGGTGATTACACCAAAGTGCAGCAGGTCGAATTCGTGGACCAGAATCCTATCGGTAAAAGTTCGCGCTCTAATCCTGTTACCTATGTAAAAGCTTACGATGCTATTCGTCAGTTATTTTCAGAGCAGGCATTATCAAAGCAGAGGGGCTATAAACCAGCGCATTTTTCATTTAATGTAGACGGTGGCCGATGTGAAGTGTGCCAGGGAGAAGGGTCTGTAAAAATTGAAATGCAGTTTATGGCAGATCTTCATCTTACGTGTGAAAGCTGCAAGGGCATGAGATTCAAAGATGAAATTCTCGAAGTGAAGTTCAATGGCAAAAACATCGCTGAAGTTCTGGATTTAACAGTCGAGGACAGCATGGCCTTTTTTGAGGGGAAAGGCCCTATACTTAACAAACTTACGCCATTGAACGAAGTGGGTCTGGGTTATATTCGTCTGGGACAGTCGTCGAATAGTTTAAGTGGTGGTGAAGCACAACGGGTAAAACTGGCTTCATTTCTCGGTAAAGGTGGAAATCAGAAAAATCATATCCTGTTCATCTTCGATGAACCTA
>JBGSXH010000542.1:0-3533 GCA_041751515.1 Cyclobacteriaceae bacterium
ACTGCTTGCTAAGCAAGAGGACGTACAGAAGCTGACAAAAAGATGTCATTAGTTAGTATAGACATAAAGTTGGCTATCACTACACTTCCGAACTGAATTACAGTAGCTTTATGAACATTGTAACCAGAAGAAAACCTGATGTCTTCCCGTTATGAATCGGGTATAATATTCTTTTGGTTGCAAACAGCCAAATTTAATTGGTGCTCATTACACATTCATCACGCTCTCTATGTTTTTAATGTGGATTTAGCGCTTACGCGATGACAGCTTTCTCGCTAAGCTAAGCTGACGCTTGTAAAAGTCTGAAATCGATTGTAAGCGCACTCAGACTAATATTAAAAATGACATTCCACTATTTTATTAATGTGTAGCCTCCTATATTTGTGGCAAATTTAAACCTTACATAATTTATTGCCACATGATAATTGGTGTTCCTAAGGAAATAAAAAACAACGAAAACCGCGTAGCGCTTACGCCCGCTGGTGTAGCTGAGTTCATTAAAAACGGACATACTGTATATGTACAATCCAGTGCAGGCGAGGGTAGTGGTTTTTTGGACGCCTTATACGAGGCAGCCGGGGCAAGCCTTTTGCCTACCATCGAAGCAGTTTATGATGCTGCAGAAATGATAATGAAGGTGAAAGAACCGATAGAGCAGGAATATAAGCTTATCAAGCAAGGTCAGCTTGTATTTACGTATTTTCACTTTGCCTCTCATGAGCCTTTAACAAATGCTATGATTGAAAGCAGAGCTATTTGCCTTGCCTATGAAACTGTTGAAAAATTAGATCGTAGCCTCCCTTTACTCATTCCAATGTCTGAAGTAGCCGGAAGGATGGCCGTTCAGCAGGGAGCTAAATACCTTGAAAAGCCAATGAAAGGCAGAGGTCTTTTGTTAGGAGGTGTACCGGGTGTACCGCCAGGCAAGGTCCTTATTCTTGGTGGCGGTGTTGTAGGAACACAGGCCGCTAAAATGGCTGCAGGTTTGGGAGCAGAAGTAACTATATTAGATGTTAACCTGCAAAGGATGCGTTACCTCAACGATGTAATGCCTGCCAATGTAAAGACAATTATGTCTCATGAATATAACATTCGTGAACTTATTAAAACCCATGACCTTATCGTAGGTGCAGTATTAATACCGGGAGCAAAAGCGCCTCACCTTATCACCAGGGATATGCTTAAAGAAATGAGACCAGGCACTGTCGTTGTGGACGTTGCTGTTGATCAGGGTGGTTGTATTGAAACATGCAGACCCACTACTCACCAGGACCCTGTGTATATCATTGATGATGTTGTTCATTACTGTGTAGCTAACATGCCAGGTGCTGTTCCTTACACTTCAACTTTGGCGTTGACGAATGCTACACTTCCTTACGCACTACAACTTGCTAATATGGGCTGGAAGAAAGCTTGCCAGCAAAACCTGGAGCTTCGCCTTGGTCTAAATATTATCGATGGAGAGATTGTATACAAAGGCGTCAGCGATGCTTTTAATCTTCCTTACGAAAATGCAGAAAAGTTTTTAGCTTAATACCTCACTCATTAGGAATTTTAAATAAAGGGATGATTTTTCATCCCTTTTTATTTTACACAATAGAGGGGTAGGCTGGTACGTCATCCAGGAATTCATATGTCTTCGATTCATGGAAAATTCTGCAGCAGTAATGGATCATACCATTGGTCACCAAGAGAAATGGCGCTTTTATGCTGCTATTGTATTGAGCAGCCTGACTGAACGTCTTTTCCGAAATAGGCACTTTACTCGCCTTACACTCAACTAATAAAAATGGAGCTCCCTTGCGATCGTACACCAGAATATCACTCCGTCGTGACATTTTATTATAATGTAGTCCCCCTTCCAGCTTTATGAGACTTTTAGGAAAACCCTTCTCCGCAATCAAATAATGAACAAAATGTTGCCTGACCCATTCTTCCGGAGTAAGCACAATATATTTTTTCCTTAAAGTATCAAAAATCATTAATTTGCCATCAACTTCCCGTGTTTCAATATTTATATGCGGCAGGTTTAACGAGTCCATTTTGTGAAATTACTTTAACAATTATATGTGCTGTATTGACGGGTATGAAGTCAGGGCAAACTTAAGCATTCTTTATAAAAACACATCCCGGCTTCGCTGAAATGTGAAATTCACCAATAATCTATCTTTAAAATCAACTTTATGAAAAACCGTTTACCATTTTTACTCTTGATTGCACTTTGCTTCGCTTGTGACAGTGGCCAGTCTGAAGCAGACCTGATTGTACACAACGCCATTGTATATACCGCAAATGAAGACTTTGAAACCGTCGAAGCTTTTGCCATCAAGGATGGTAAATTTATAGCTATTGGCAGCAGTGAAGAGATCCTTGACAAGTATGGAGCCGCTGAACAAATTGACGCCAACCAGCAAGCTGTTTATCCTGGCTTTTACGATGCTCATAGTCATTTCTACCGATACGGTCTTGGGCTACAGGATGTATCATTAGAGGGTGCTGCCTCATTCGATGAAATTCTTGACCGCATTGAAACGCACGTGAAGCAATACCCGGACAACGCCTGGATCCTTGGCCGTGGATGGGACCAAAATCGATGGGAAAACAAGCAGTTTCCAAATAAGGAGATTTTAGATGAGCGCTATCCTGATACACCTGTCCTATTAACCAGGGTTGATGGACATGCCGCTCTTGTGAATCAGGCAGCTTTAGACATCGCCAATTTGCAAGCAGGCAAAGTAATTGAAGGTGGCATTATCGAAACCAAAAATGGTGAAGCCACGGGAATATTAATTGACAATGCAATTAAACTGGTAAGCGATTTCATACCTGCTGCCAGTCAGAATCAGGTCGCTTCTGCATTATTGGATGCGCAGGAGAATTGCTTTGCAGTGGGGCTTACTTCTGTAGTGGATGCAGGACTTGACCACCAAACTGTGATAGCGATTGATAGCCTGCAACAGGCCGGTGCCCTGCAAATGAGAATGTATGTAATGCTGAACCCTACAGCCAATAACATGAACCATTACTTTGAAAATGGCCCATTAAAAACAGATTTTCTAAATGTCAGATCGTTTAAAATCTATGGAGATGGTGCACTTGGCTCCAGAGGCGCATGCCTTTTGAGCCCCTATGCAGATGATACTGATAATTCCGGATTTCTGTTGAGCAGTGCAGAGAAATTTGACAGCCTGGCACAAATTATAAGTAAAGAGGGCTTTCAAATGAATACGCATTGCATCGGCGACTCTGCAAATAGACAGATTCTGAATACTTATTCAAAATACCTGTCGGAAGGTAACGATGAACGCTGGAGAATAGAGCATGCACAGGTAGTCAGCAAAGAGGACATCGACAAATTCAGTAAATACAAAATCATTCCGTCAGTACAGCCTACGCATGCCACTTCAGACATGAATTGGGCCGTAGATCGTCTTGGTAGCGAACGTTTGAGCACTGCCTATGCGTATCAGGATTTGCTCGATCAGCAGGGAGTAATTGCTTTAGGTAGCGATTTTCCAGTAGAAGATATCAAC
>JBGSXH010000543.1:0-7961 GCA_041751515.1 Cyclobacteriaceae bacterium
TACTATCTACCCAGTTTAAGTTAATAACGTGCTTTCGACTGGCGCGAAAAAAATGCCTATCATCCAGCCTTTCATCCAGTGCATTCAGCGATTTATGAATCATAGGTTTGAATCCTTCAAAATATACTTTGATGTAATTGCCCTCTGACTCAAAAAGCCTTACATCTTCCAGTCGCACAAACCAGCACTTATCTCCATCCTTTACAAATACCTGGTCCTGAATGCCAAGCTTTGCGTCTGCCTTGTCGGCTTCTTTATTGCTATTGGCCCTTTCCGCATTGAGCTTTTCGAGCTTTTTAATTGTTTCCTTCAACCGTTCCGGATGAATGGGCTTCATTAAATAATCAAATGCATTCACTTCAAATGCCTTCAGTGCATATTCATCGTAAGCAGTGGTGAATATCACCCTCGGAACTGTTTCCAGGCTTTCCAGTAGCTCAAAGCCAGTCTTTCCAGGCATCTGAATGTCCAGAAACAATAAATCTGGCTTCAGTTCATTTATTTTTTGGTAGGCATCATCGGCATTAACAGCTTCGCCTATAATTTCAAAATTGCTAAATTCTTCGAGCAAACCAGTAAGCTCCTTTCTGGCCAGCCTTTCGTCGTCTACGATGAGTACTTTCATAATGTATGATGATTATATATTGTGTATTTGTGCTCAGTATATGCTACACTTTGCATGACTACTAATTGAACATTCAATAATGCTTAGGCACTGTCAGGCTGGTAAGCACGGTGCTATCATTCTCGTTTTCTATCTGAAAGCTTGCCTTCTCACCGAATATCAACAATAGCCTTTCCTTCGTATTTTCCAGGCCATAGCCGTCATGCTTTACCTGACTTCCGTTTACATACTGCCCGCTGTTTCTGATCTGAATTTGTAATACTTCATCTTCAACCTTTGTACTGATATGTATATGGCCACCTTCCATCAAAGTACTAATTCCATGCTTCACCCCATTCTCTACCAAGGTTTGCAACATGAGCGGAGGAACTTCAAATTGATCGGAGCCTTCCTGTAGGTCAAAGCTCACCTGTAATCTTTCTTCAAACCGAACACCCTCAAGTTCCAGGTAATCTTTCACGGTCTTAATTTCATCTTTTAACGGAATCAACCTTTTATTATCCATTACCAAGGAATTGCGAAGGATATGAGAAAGCTGGGTAATAGCAGTCTTGGCCTTCCGGGGATTTTCATCAACCAGGGCCCGAATACTATTGAGTGCGTTAAATATAAAGTGCGGATTTAACTGCGCCTTCAACCGGTTCAGCTTTATTTCATTGATGGCTGCATCGTATTTCAGGGTAGTATTATAGTTCTCTACATAATGATACATAAAATAGATCATCGACCATAGGAAATAAATGATGGTGGAGGACATAAGGTTGATCAGAACGAAAAATTGACCGAAATACACCCTGCCATCAAAGGTGCCAATAACAGTGCTGACGACTCCCAGAAAAATATAGTGAATGATGCTTAATAAAACTACCGCCATTACCACTCTTGGCAGTAGCTTGGTGATGTATAGCTTCAGCCATCCCCAGCGGATGATAAAAATTCTGAATATGTGCGTTGAAATCATGTAGAAGCTTCCCATAAGAAAGAAGCTGGCCATTTGCCTGGGGTCAAAAGCTTCTGCTGAGAAGTAGAAGAAAATATTTACCAGGGAATAGAGAAACCAGCCCCCTATTTGAAAAACCCAGTAAAACTTTCTCTTTGTCATGCCCATAATGCTTTATTCGAAGGTACATCTTTCATGGAATATGCAAACGACAATTACATAAAGGGAAGAGAGAAACCATAAAAGGACTTTTTGCCCTCGGATAAAAATGCTGTCCTAAAAAATATACGGAGTATTGAATGAGTAAATAAAAGCCAATAGGCCAATAAATATGAACACCCAGCTCAGAATAACCATGAGCTGCTTTTGTGCGTCAAACTTTTCATCTCTGATAAAAGCAGTTAATAAAAACGCTATCCCCAAAGAAATATAAAGGATAAAATCGAGGTAAATAGGTACGGTAAGCTTGTAAAATGCTAAAATCAGAAAGCCAGCACCCGCGATGTAATAAATAAAACTTCCTTTTCCCATGGTTCGAATTTACTCTTTTTTCTTATTTTTCTCTTCATTTATAAATGTTCTGATGATAAGCCTTATTCCTCTGTCGTATGTAAAATAGTTGTAAGCCCAGTTAAAGAGCACTATGAGCTTATTACGGAAGCCGATCAGGAAGAATAAGTGAATGACCATCCATATTAACCAGGCAAAAAAGCCACCGAAAGAGCCTCTTTTGGGCAAATCTACAACTGCTCTTTTTCTGCCTATGGTTGCCATATAGCCTTTATCAAAATACTTAAATGGCTTTAAGGGTGCTTTCTCCAGTAAATTTTTAAAGTTTTTGGCCAGATGTTTTCCTTGCTGTATGGCCACAGGTGCCAGCATGGGATGCCCGTTGGGAAAATGCTCAGTCCTCATCACGGCGACATCGCCTACCGCGAAAATATCTTCATAACCCGCTACGCGGTTATAAGCATCTACTGCAATTCTTCCTTTGATAATTTTGTCTTCACTAAAACCGTCAATCACATTTCCTTGAACACCAGCAGCCCAGACCAGCGTCTGGGATTGAATTTTCTCCCCTCCTTTTAGAAAAATCTCTTGCCCATTATAGCTGTCCATCATGGTGTTTAGCCTTACATCTACCCCAAAATCTTTCAGGTATTGCAGGGCCCGCTTGCCGGATTTTTCAGACATGCCATTGAGCAATCTCCCTGTGCCTTCAATGAGGACAATCCTCATGAACGCAAAATCTATCTCCGGGTAATCTTTAGGCAGTACATGCTGCTTTAATTCTCCTAAAGCACCAGCTACCTCTACGCCTGTTGGCCCACCGCCGACAATACAAAAAGTGAGCAGCTTATTTTTCTCTTCCTCGTCCTGCGTCATGACCACTTTTTCAAAATTCTGTAGAATATGGCTGCGAAGATCCAGTGCCTGAGGCACTCTTTTCAGTGGGAATGACAACTTGAATTTATCTTCCATACCAAAATAATTGGTACGCGAGCCGCTGGCGATGATAAGATAGTCGTAGTGCAAAGCACCAACTGCTGTATAAATTTTCTTTTCCTCAGGCGCAATGCGATTGACTTTTGCCATTCGAAAATAGCTATCTGGAAAATCTTCCATGAGCTTACGCAGAGGCCATGCTACAGAATCGGGCTCCAGGCCTGCAGTAGCAACCTGGTATAGCAGCGGTATGAAGGTATAATAATTATGCCTGTCCAGCAAAACCAGCTGAACAGGTAAATTCTTTAATTTTTTAGAAATTTCTATTCCCGCAAAGCCGCCACCAATAATAACTATCCTGGGCTTATCAGTATCAGGAATATGCAATGTGAGCTTATCGAAGACGTCCATATAGCGAAAATTTTACAAGTAAAAGATAAAATATTTTCCTTGAAAGAAACTTTTAAGACTGATTATGAATTACTTATATAACAGTTTATTCATAGTTGATAGATTTAATGTTTTGGTTGAAATGAGAGGTACCGCTATCATGGTGGTGCCTCTTTATTTTAAACCCATTCACAATTTTATACTTTTGGCAGCTCTTCTCTTAGGAATAATCCGGTATAGCTATCTTTATTTTTTGCTACCTTCTCCGGCGTTCCTTCGCAAACTATAGTGCCGCCACCATTGCCCCCTTCAGGACCCAAATCAATAACATAGTCTGCCACTTTTATCACGTCAAGATTATGTTCGATAATTAACACCGTATTGCCTTTTTCTACCAACTGATTGAGCACCTCCAATAGATGGTGAATATCCTGAAAGTGCAAGCCTGTGGTTGGCTCATCGAGAATATACAGTGTCCTGCCGGTGTCTTTTTTAGATAATTCTGTAGCCAGTTTCACCCGTTGCGCTTCTCCGCCAGACAGTGTCGTAGCATGTTGCCCCAGCGTTATATAGTCCAGCCCAACATCGTGCAAAGTTTTGATACGTCTCAGAATTCTGGGCTGATTTTCGAAAAACTCTACAGCCTGCTCTACTGTCATATCTAACACATCGGATATGGATTTCCCTTTGAAGCGAATTTCCAGTGTTTCTCTATTGTATCGTTTGCCTTTACATGTTTCGCAGGGAACGTGTACATCTGGTAGAAAATCCATCTCAATGAGTTTCATCCCACCGCCTTCGCAGGTTTCACAGCGCCCTCCCTTGACATTAAAGGAAAAGCGTCCGGGTTTATACGCTCGGATTTTTGCTTCCGGCAATTCAGCGAACAAGGCACGAATATCCGTGAATACGCCTGTATACGTTGCCGGATTGGAACGGGGGGTGCGACCGATTGGAGACTGATCTACCTCAATTACCTTATCTACATGCTCAATGCCTTTCAGCTTTTTGTAAGGCATTGGTTCTGCCTTTGCTCTGAAAAATGTTTGATTAAGTATAGGAAAAAGCGTTTCATGAATCAATGTTGATTTTCCACTTCCCGAAACGCCTGTTACGCATATCATACTTCCCAGCGGAAGCTTTAAGGTCACATTCTTTAAGTTATTGCCAGTGGCTCCTTCTAATATCAGCTTGTCACCACTTCCTTTTCTTCGACTTTCAGGCACAGGAATTTCCAGTTTTCTGTTTAGAAATTGCGCCGTCATGCTGCCCTGCTTTAAAAAATTCTGCGGCTCTCCTGCAGCGACAACCATACCACCATGGCGGCCAGCTCCGGGGCCAATGTCCAATATGTAGTCAGAGGCAAGCATCATGTCTTTATCGTGCTCAACCACAATAATCGTATTGCCGATATCGCGCAGATCCTGTAAAGCCTGAATCAGTTTAACATTATCCCGCTGATGTAAGCCTATACTGGGCTCATCCAGAATATACAAGACTCCTACCAGTTGCGTACCGATTTGTGTGGCAAGCCTGATGCGCTGTGCCTCACCCCCGGAAAGACTTCTTAAGGGACGGTTCAGGCTCAGATAATGTAACCCTACGTTTAGCAAAAAGCCTATTCTCTTATTGATCTCTTTTAGTATTTCAGTAGCAATCCGCAGCTGTCTTGGCGCCAGTCTTTCGTGCACGTCTTTAAACCATGCTCCTAAAGCCTGAATGTCCAGCAGGGCAAGTTCGGCAATATTCTTTTCCGCGATTTTAAAATGGAGTGCTTCCTTTTTCAGCCGGCCGCCTTCACACTCCGGACACAAAGTTGACTGCGTAAATTCTTTAACCCATTTTTGAATTTTGTCAGAACCGCTTTCCTTCTGCTTTTCCAAGAATCGGATAATTCCTTCAAACTTCGTTTGCCAGTCGGTGCCGGGGTATTTTACTGAAGAAACTGCTACCGGAATTTTATCTCCATAAAGCAGAATATTCAGCACTTCTTCTGGAATTTTTTCAATAGGTGTGGTAAGGTTTACCTTGTTTCGCTTCAATATTGCCTCAATCTTTTTGAATATCCATATATCACGGTATTCTCCCAAAGGGGCTATACCACCGCGACTGATACTCACTGAAGGATTTGGAATGATAGCATCCTTTGTAATTTCCTCAATAACACCAAGTCCATTACAAGATGGACATGCCCCATACGGAGAGTTAAAGGAGAAAGTATTGGGAGCAGGCTCATCATAAGCCAGGCCAGTTTCAGGATCCATCAGGAACTTTGAAAAATGCTGCACTGCATTTTCCTGATCCAGCACCATCATAATGCCCTTTCCGTGCACAAGCGCTGTATTGATAGATTGTGTGATGCGAAAGCGGTCTTTCTCCTGAACGATAATACGGTCGACGACGAGCTCTATATCGTGGGTCTTGTAACGATCTACCTGCATCTTTGGCACAAGATCCATGACTTCCCCATCTACCCTCATTTTGGCAAAGCCACTTTTTCTATATTGTTGAAAAAGCTCACGATAATGCCCCTTTCTACCCTTGACCACGGGTGCCAAGAGGGTAAGCTTTTGTTCGTTGAAGGTTGAGAAAATATGATTGATGATCTGGCTTTCTGATTGCCGGGTCATCTTTTTCCCAGTTTTATAGGAATATGCTTCTCCGGCCCTTGCAAACAAAAGCCGCATAAAGTCATAAATCTCTGTCACAGTTCCGACGGTAGACCTGGGGTTTTTGCTGGTCGTTTTCTGCTCTATAGAGATAACGGGGCTTAATCCATTAATTTTATCGACATCAGGACGTTCCAGATTTCCTATAAAGGAGCGGGCGTAGGCTGAAAAACTTTCCATATACCGGCGTTGTCCTTCAGCATAAATCGTATCGAAAGCCAGGGAAGATTTCCCACTACCGCTGATACCGGTAATTACCACCAGCTTATTTCTGGGAATGGTAACATCAATATTTTTTAGATTATGCGCTCGTGCGCCCAATACTTCTATAAAATCGTGCCCTGTGACATCGGGAAGTGGTGCTACTGGTGAATTGATTGTTTCTTGTTGTATTTTTTCCATAAACTGTACTCATCGCTATGCGCAAAAAAGAAACACATGTTTACCCGAAGATGTTACAGATGAGTTGCCGACTCAGACTGGTTTTTTTATGCATCCGGACTAGCGTTCGAAGGCAAAGCTATTAAATAGCTATCGTTTTTTTTCTTGATTGTCAGTGTCTTTTTTCGAAGCCAGGGATTATGATATTTCAAGGTTTTATAAGTAATACCCTGCGACTGAGCATAGGCAACAAGGTCATTGATAGAAGAGTCCACGATGACGTATTGAATGTCTGGCTTTTCGTATTTATGAACTTCAGGGATGTTAAATCCATAATGTTCCTGTTTCCCCATAATCTCTTTCAGGGCTACAATCCTGAATACATATCTGCTTGTTTCTTCGTTCAGCAGCAAATCGTAATAAGAGTTGACTCTTTGCTCTTCAAATTGCCTTTCTAAACCGCGCATACCCATATTGTAAGATGCTGCCACATTGGTCCAGCTTCCAAATTTTCCGTATGCCTTATTAAAATACTGGCATGCCGCCACAGTAGACTTCAATGGATTGTACCTTTCATCTACCTCATCATTTACTTCCAGGCCGTACTCTTTAGCGGTGCCTTCCAGTATTTGCCAGAAACCCACCGCATCTGCCGGACTGCGGACGTTGGCCAAACCGCTTTCAATGAGCGGCAGGAAGATAAAGTCTTCCGGTACATTTTGCTCTTTTAAGATCGGCAGCATTAAAGGAAGCCATCGGGCCGACTTTTTGATCAGAAAGAGGGTTGAACTATGCCAGTAAGAATTAATATGCAGCTCCCTGTCCATACGTTCTTTTACTTCCATATCATCTAAAGGCATTGGCTCCCCGGCAAAGTCAAGCTGCTCGGGAATATCAAAAGTGCTGTAGGCAGCTTTCAAAATGGCAGCCGTATCTACTTCAGTGTCAGTACTTTTTTCTCCTGCAACAGAAGAAACCTTAAAATCTGTAAAGATAATATAAGCCAGCATACCAAGAATAGCAGCCAGCAAAATATATGTAAAGACGGTCTTTACCATTAGAAATTGGGAGATAAAAGGTATTTAGAGTAAAAATCGTCAATGACTTTTACAGCCTCTGTCGCATTGTCGACGATATTAATAAGTTGCAAATCCTCCTTACTAATATTCTTTTCCTGCTTTAACATTACATCCTGAATCCACTGAAATAAACCAAACCAGTAAGCCTTTCCAACTAAAACGATCGGAAAACGACCAATTTTTTTGGTTTGAATAAGTGTGATGGCTTCGAAGAGTTCGTCCAGTGTACCAAAGCCACCCGGCATGACGATAAAGCCCTGCGAATATTTTACAAACATCACCTTTCTAACAAAGAAATGATCGAAGGTAATAAGCTTGTCAGCGTCAATGTAACCGTTGTTAAACTGTTCGAATGGCAGGTCTATATTTAAGCCAACAGATTTTCCGTTTTCACTTTTTGCCCCCTTATTTCCTGCTTCCATGATACCAGG
>JBGSXH010000544.1:0-7481 GCA_041751515.1 Cyclobacteriaceae bacterium
AATCAGCGCATCAGAAGCAGTAAATGTAACGCGGCTTCCTTCTTCACCCAATACATACAATGAGCCAAGAACGTCTATGAACCAGGACTCTCCGTTAGGACCTTCCTGAAACTCAAGGGTAACACCGGCAGGTATAGTTACCGATGCATCTTCTGGTACTTGAAGATCGCCAGTTACCATATAAGTTTCTCCGGTAACAAATTCTATCTCGGTCATATCGCCGGAGATACCGTCCATTTCATCTACGTCGTCATCAATATTGTCATCATCATCTTCCTCTTCGATGGGCGTAGGTGTAGGTTCATCGTCATCATTGGAACAGCTTGTTCCGAAAACAAGTAGTGCCAGCATCATACACATGAGCAGTGACAGGTTTTTAAAATTCTTTTTCATTTTAGTTTTCACTTTTAGGATTAATAAATTGGTTATTAAGATTTTGTTATAAATAGTTAAAAAACATTATACCGTAAGCCTACCCGGTACGAGCGGCCATACATATCCCTTCTGACCATACCAATATTTTCAGGGTCTGTCTGATAAGGATAAGGATCTTCAGGAAAAGCGAGTGGCTTGTTTACATAAAGCTGGTATGGGGTATCCAGCAGGTTATTGGCTTTTACAAAAATGACAAACTTAGTTCCGAAGCCTTTCTCCACGGAAAGGTCGAGCTGTGTCATGGGCATCATGTAGTGGTCTGCATCTACAAAAGGAGATACAAAAGCGATGCGTTCGCCTGTATAGTTCACCACCAATTGTATGTCCAGCATACTTCGCTGGTTTTTGTACAAGAGGCTAAGGTTTCCTATATGATCTGACTGGCCCTGCAAAGGTCTTGTTTGCTGGACCACCGTGCGCGAGCGATCTTCATTAATCAATACCTTATTTGTGGTAATCTCCGATTGAGTGAAGGTATAGTTCATCCGGATGCCGAACCTGTTGAAGTATTTGGTATAGTCGGCCTCAATACCAAAGTTCATGGCATCGTCGAAGTTTTGCGGCAAAATTCGGTTCGTGCTAGTACTACCATCTTCTCCCGCCTGCGGAAAACCGAACTCAATCGGGTCAATAATTTTCTTATAAAATGCTCCTAACAGAAACTGATCTACGCTCGAAGGAAACAACTCATAACGAAGATCTACACTATGGCCTATAGAAGGTTTCAAATCTGCATTACCCTGCTCCGAATAGAAAGAGTCTCCTCCGCCAGCATTTCTTATGGTAGGTACAATTTCATAAAAGCCAGGACGACTTATGCCTTTGAAATAGGTAGCACGTAGATTGGTTTTTTCATTCAGCTCATGCTTGATGCTGAATGAGGGAAACAGGTGTAAATAGTCTTGCTCCTGAGCCAGATCAGTATTGTTCGTAGATGCAGACAGCTCATTAATTTCATAGCCCTGGAACGTTTGTTCAGCTCTCAAGCCTGCCTGAATGTTGGTACGGTTGGCAATTAACCAGCTTGTATTAATGTATGCTGCATAAACATCTTCTGTAGCATCGTAAACTAAATTACTTCTATCGCCACTACCGAACGGATTGGCCATGGCTGTAAAAGCAACATCGCTGAAGTCATCCCATTGCTCTCCTCTGAATTGCCCAAATACCTGTGCGTAATTGTAGTAGTTGTAGTAATTATCGCGCACTTTGTTTCTGGCCAATCCTCCAAACTTAATCTCTGAATGCTCATTGAAGATATAAGGCTTATAGACGAAGTCCAGGTAGAAAGAAAGGTCATTATCCTGATTACGCTCCCAAGCTCTGGAGTTTCTCGTACCCTGGAAGTATACACTTTCATTGGAGATGATATTATTGATGGGATCATATTGCCCTGTTGTGGCAAAAACACCGTCATCTGGCAAATCGTTGCTGGCTAACGAATAAACACCAGCCCATTTTGCGCTTAAATTCGGAAGGATTCGGTGCTCACCCCGCAGGTCATAAGTGGTGATGTCCTGAAAAATATTGCTAAAACGGTTGATCGGGTAAACTGAATAATTATTATCTATGACAAAACTCTCCTGACGTATTTGCTCACGTACCCTGAATTCATTCAACAGGTATCTCCCGTAATAAAAACTGAAATTATGGTTGTCATTCAGGTCATAATCCAGTTTGCCATGGAAAGCAATACGTTCCTGCTGAGAACTGGTGCTTCTAACGATCAGATCACTCATCACCAAAGGGTTTCCTGGCCTCCAGTCCACAGTTGGGTCATAAATATAGTTCGATACAGGTCTGTAGGAGTTTTGAAAACTTCCACCCACCATTACGCCCAGTTTATCACCTAAGTATCTGTTACCGATGGTCGCATTGGCAAACACATCCGGCATAGGTGTAATGCGATTGATGACCATATTTTCAGCTGGAAAGTCTTCGGGTGTCGCCCGATGTTCATCTCCATAAATTTCCCTTGGAGACAACATGCTTAGAACAGAACGATCATAGCTATTGAAACCGGTATTCAGGTTCATTTCGTTATATCCTAACTGCACATCTGCATCTATCAAAAAGCTCTTAGGTGCATTTTTCATCACCATGTTGACTGTACCACCGATGGCATCGGCCTCCATGTCGGCGGTCAGTGATTTGTAAACTTCCAATCTCTCCAGAAAAACTGCAGGAAAGATGTCCAAAGGCACAAATCGGTTTTGATTGTCTGGGGATGGGATTTTTATACCGTTGATGAGCGTATTATTGTAACGCTTGTCCATGCCACGGACGATCGCGTATTGTGGATCTCCACTGGCATTTCTTTCTATAGACAGGCCAGATACGCGCTGGATTACATTGGCTACAGTAATGTCGGGGGAAAGCTGGATTTGCTTTGATGAAATGATGTTCAGTACGCTGGAGGAAGTTCTTTCAAGCGTCCTCGCCTGACCGTCCGTTCCGGCGTTATCGGCAACAATAACTACCTCACCAAGCTCTTTACTATCAAATGCCAGTTTAAAATCAAGCTTCACTTCCTGCCCATTGATTTCAATGGTCTGCTGTATATGCCTGTAACCCACATAGGAAACCAGCACATCATACACACCATCGGGCACATTTCTGATTTGGTAAGTACCATCCAGTCCTACCAAAGCATTGTAATCTGTGTTTAAAAGTTGCACCGTTGCGCCCACCATGGGCTCTTCGGATTCTAATTCGGTAACCTCTCCTCGCAAGTTACCAGCTATTCCGTTGCCCGCCCAGAACAGGGTTATCAGACAAAAGATTATTCGGTAAATTCTCATGACTGCAAAGTTAGCAGCCAATGTTACCGTTGTGTTAGGTCAGTTTTATGAGTATTGCATATGTATATTAAAAAATCTTAACCATCATAACATAGGCAACATACTGACATGAAATAATGCCTGATTGCCTTAAATAAAAGTTTTAGCGTTAACATAAAATAAATGCAGGCGATCATTTGACTATTCGAAATGTACAATGTTCATAAAAAAAGGGTCGACCTTTGGCCAACCCTTTCCTGAATAATTAATGTGTTGTTTACTTATCTTCTCCTAAAAAGGGATAGCGATAGTCTTTAGCCGGCACAAATGTTTCCTTCAAAGTGCGTGGGCTTACCCATCTTAAAAGATTGATCATAGAACCTGCTTTGTCATTGGTACCCGAAGCTCTTGCTCCACCAAAAGGCTGCTGGCCGACTACTGCACCTGTCGGCTTATCATTGATGTAGAAATTACCTGCGGCATGCATCAGCTTCTCACTGGCCATATTGATGGCATAGCGGTCCTGTGAGAAGACAGCGCCTGTCAAAGCATAGGGAGAAGTACTATCTACCAGCTCTAGGGTCTCTTCAAACCGTTCTTCCTGGTAAACATAAATTGTCACCACCGGCCCGAAAATTTCTTCCTTCATGGTCGTGTAGGAAGGATCCGTAGTTAACAGTACCGTAGGCTCGATGAAGTATCCTTTGGACTTGTCGTAGTTACCGCCAGAGATTACCTCCACCATATCGCTGGCTTTGGCATCATCAATATACTTAGCAATTTTATCGAAAGATTTTTCGTCGATGACGGCATTAAAGAAGTTGGTAAAATCTTCTACACCACCCATTTTGACGGTTTTCAAATCTTCAACCACATACCCTTTAATTTCTTCCCAAAGGTTGGAAGGAAGATAAACACGTGAAGCAGCAGAACATTTCTGTCCCTGATATTCAAAAGCACCGCGTACAATGCCAGTTGCTACGGCTTTGGCATCAGCAGACTTATGAGCTACGATAAAGTCTTTTCCGCCTGTCTCACCGACAATGCGAGGATAAGACTTGTATTTGGAAATATTTTGCCCAATCGTTTTCCAAATGGTCTGGAATACGCCTGTACTTCCTGTGAAGTGAATACCGGCAAAATCCGGATGGCTAAATACGACCTCACCGGTAGCAGGACCATCCACATAGATAAGATTGATAACACCATCAGGCACACCTGCCTCCAGGAATACTTCCATGAGCACATTGGCAGAATATACCTGGGTGTATGCAGGCTTCCAAACGATGGTATTACCCATCATGGCAGGGGCTGTAGGAAGGTTTCCTGCAATAGCTGTAAAGTTGAATGGCGTTAATGCAAAAACGAAACCTTCCAGGGGTCGCTGCTCGAGTCTGTTCCATATCCCTTCCGAAGAAGTCGGCTGTTGTGCATAAATTTCTGTCATATACGAAACATTGAAACGCAGGAAGTCAACGATTTCACATGCGGCATCAATCTCAGCCTGATATGCATTTTTACTCTGCCCCAACATGGTGGCGGCATTAATTTTATCGCGATAAGGACCTGCCAAAAGATCGGCGGCTTTTAAAAATATGCTGGCTCGGTGCTCCCAGGGAAGTGCTGCCCAGGCATCTTTGGCCCCCATTGCGGCGTTGATGGCCTGTTCCACATGGCTGGAGTCGCCTTCGTGGAAATGCCCTAATACATGTTGGTGGTCGTGCGGTGGATTTAATGGAATTTTATTACCGGTTTTTACCCTTTCGCTGCCTATGTACATAGGAATGTCTACCTGCGTACTTCTCGCAGCTTTCAACGCTTTTTGTAAAGATGCTCTTTCCGGGGTGCCCGGTGCATAACTATTTACGGGTTCATTTTTTGGTGCTGGCACCTGAAATGTTCCTTTTGCCATATTGGTATCGATTTAGTTTGTAAAGGCACAAAGATAGTACTTATGCCTGGAATTATAGAAAACGTTTACAATTTATAGAATTGCCCTTAATTCGCTCAGACAGCTGATTTCATAAGTCACAGATTCCTTATGCTTGAACTGCCGTGGATTAAAATAAACCTGGTCGATATTGGCCGCCCTTGCTCCGGCGACATCCGTCTTAAGGTTATCGCCAATCATTAAAGATTCATGTTCCTTCGCACTGCTTAAGTTCAATGCGTAAGTGAATATTTCTTTACTGGGCTTTTGAAAACCGGCAGCATCGGCAGTGATGATGTGTTTAAAATAAGAAGTGAGCTGCGCACTTTCTAGTTTGATGGCTTGCACATCTTCAAAGCCATTGGTCAAAATATGCAATTCGTAATTTTCCTGCAGATAGCTGAGCATGTCTATGGTAAAAGGAAAAACATGGGGCTTGGCCGGACAAAGCTCTAAATACCGAGTGGCAATGCAGGAAGGAACATCGTTGGCTACCATACCCAGCGTGGTGAGTATTAGTTTAAAACGATCGTTCCTAAGGGCTTCCCGATCCATTGTTCCCTTATTATAATCTTCCCAAAGTCTGGCATTGACCCTGCTGAATGTCGTTACGAAATCTTCTGCACTAAATGCATCAAATGCATAATACTGATACAGTTCTAACAACGTTTCGGAAGAGTTTTTGTCAAAATCCCATAAAGTGTGGTCAAGATCGAAAAAGATGTGTTTGTATGTTTTAGACATGATAATTGCAAATTATATAGAGCCAACGGCTTGTGTTCCTGAGTTGTTTTAGGCGCGATAGCTTCTTTGGTTTACTTTATTGATAGCGAGCTCACGATTACTATAGAGCACTCGGTAGGTCTCCAGGTCTTGCTGTAGCAGCATGTCTTTCCGCATAAAATGAAAAACCTGATGGATGACGTCTACAACTTCATCTTTCACCTTGTAAAAGACCCATTGGTCAACATGCCTTGCACTTAGCATTCCTGCATTTTTCATATAGCTGATGTGACGGGAAGTTTTGGTTTGCGTAAAATCTAAAGTATGCTCAACATCAGAAATACACATCTCAGTGTTGGCATATATCAGGTGTAAAATGCGAATGCGGGATTCATCTGAAAGTGCTTTGAAAAACTTGCTGCCGAAGCTTAAACTGAAGTTCTTTAACCTCATGTTTTAAGGAATAATGAATGATAAATTTTGTACTTTAAGGAACTAAAATACGTTATCCGGCTTTATAAATCCGGATATTCCGTATATTTATATTTTATTTATATCGTTCTAAGCAAACGACAACTACGCTGCAAAGCGTTCAATTGCTGTTTAAATAATTATTATACTGTTAATTCGTACTGTTGGCTAAAGAGTTACTATCGAAATATGCATTACTACTTATGCTGCCGCTTTTTTGCTTTATGCTTGAAGGACAGCAGTTGCATGCTCAGGAACAGCAGGATGATAAGAGAATCATCCAGTTTTCTGGTGTAATTGTGGGTGAGGACAGCACCAGCGGTGTTGGCGGCGTGCACGTCTACGTTCCCAAAGCAGGTCGGGGTACTATTTCTAACAGCTATGGTTATTTTTCTATGCCGGCGCTTGCTGGAGACAGCGTTGTCATCAGTGCGGTAGGTTATGGAAAACAGCATTTTGTCATTCCAGACAGGGAAAAACAAAGTTATACCGTCATTATCGAGCTAGAGTCTGACACGCTATATCTGCCGGAAGTGGAGATTATGCCTTATGCCAATGAGCGATTATTCAAGGAAGCTATACTTGCGTTCGAGCTACCCTATCAGGACGATCTTGATGCTTTGAGCAGAAATATGGACGAAGAGATGATGGCAAGAATGCTACGGGATATGCCCATGGGCGCCAGCGGCAATTTCAGGAATCTACAAAACCAATACTTCTTTCAAACGCACGACCGCTACAGTGCAAGGATGAACCCTTTTACAAATATTTTTGCCTGGAAAGAGTTTATCCAGTCTATCAAAAGGGGTGACTTCAAAAAGAAAGATTAGCCCGTATTTTACATTAATTCCCCACTTAATCTTCACAACTACTGCTTCTTTAAGTTAATAGCTTTTTATGTCTGAATCCCCAAAAACACCGAAAATGCCCGAACAAACAATTTTTTGTTGTACGGGAAGCAAATGCAAAAAAAAGGGCGGAAAAGATATTGCGAAATCCCTCAAGGGATTGATTAAAGATGCTAAGCTGAAAGGAAAAGTGAAAGTGGTCAAAACCAGCTGTAATGATTTCTGCAAATTTGCTCCGGTAGTATCAATACAGCCTAAAAACGAATGGATCCTGGCAGAACATGAAGAAATCAC
>JBGSXH010000545.1:0-3712 GCA_041751515.1 Cyclobacteriaceae bacterium
ATATCAAAATCGAGTGATTGTGTCTGATCGAAAAACCAGTCGGCCCCTTCCAGCCCTCCAAAATGCAGGATGATCCTGGCATCCTCCGTATGCGTCCTTACAGCTGAGATGGCCGTACGCATCAGTGCTGTAAACTGCTGATTCTGCGCGATAAGATGTCCTTGCGGATGCAGCAGGCCTATGTTAATTTCGTTACTACCTGAATATAGTCGGGCCTCATCTCCGTGACCACGCGCTCAGTATAGCGGGAAACGCTGTCCTGCAAGGCGGCAAAGCTTATGCCATGCCAGCGTTCGGGGGTAATTTGCTGCCCGGGATCGGCCCAGGTGTCCGAGTAGTGCAGGGTCAGCCAGGTTTTGAAGCCTTTGGCCTTCAGCGTCTGGGAAAACTGCTTCACCTCTTCAAAGCCAGCATGCCCGTCGGCAGGGTCCACCCAAAGTTTCAGCCTAATGGTATTGACGCCACTGGCTTTGATGATATCCAAAAAATCCTGAGCATCGCCCTCCAGATTGTAGAATGTCGGGTTTGACAAGGCAATCTGAGGATATGCCGATATATCGACCGCCGAAATCGGAACTGAACTTGCTGCAGGAGGCAACGGATCTCTACTTTCCGGATCATCCTCGTTCTGGTTGCAGCCTGCAAAAAGAAATACTACACACAACAGTTGTAGGTATTTGAACATAGCGGTCTTTCGCATGAAATCTATATTATTTAGGATAAACACCAACCGGAGATAAATATAATAGCGTCCGGCAAAGTGCCAACTTTGGTCTTAAAAATTCTCCAGCAATAAGCGAGACAGGCATGTGACCATTGAAAAAACAATTATACGCAAATGAATTAAGCATAAAGTAACGGTCTTGCAAACTCGGTGCTGGGCATTGAGAGGCTCATCAGTTTCGGGTTGCTATTTAGTTTACAAATCGCTGTTAATCTGAATTTAAAGTATATGCCCAATAACCTCTTTGATGGGTTGTGGGGAGGCTTTATGTATTATTCGTGTTCTGCAATCTCGGTTCTGCTGACCTCAAGTAGATCACTCCTTGAAATCATCTGAATCAGAATCTCTAAGTTCTCTTCAAATATTTCAAGCAACTGTCCATTGGAGATATTTCCTGTCTTTACGATTATCAATTTTCGAGGCTCGGATTTCACCATAAAAGACTCCAGGAAATCTACATCTTTACTGATTACAACTCTTCCTTCCTCATTTGCCAACTTTGCAATCTGGCTATCTTTTGTCATGTTCCTACTTGACAGGTCCAATGTATGGATTGAGTCATAGCCTTTCTGGCTCAAAAAGTCTGCAAGCGATTTGGGGAGTTGGGCATCAACAATAAATTTCACGAGGCTATTTTATGAATACTTTTTACATGAACCAGTTTTGATGCATATGCTAAGCAAGCCAAGAAGTCTTCCCGCTCTAAATCAGGATAATCTTCCAGTAACTCCTCTATGGTCATTCCGGAAGCTAACAATTCTAACATATTTTCCACCGGATAACGCAATCCTCGGATAATAGGCTTTCCATGACAAATTTCAGGATCTATTGTAATCCTATCTAGAAAATTTTCCATAATCAATTATTTTATTCAAATCTAATTATTGATAACGATCATTTGAAGAATTCGTTTGTTTTGCTTGCCACCAGCAGCAAAGCTGCCAATGACCATTTGGCCTTCAATATAGCGACTTTATCATAAAAACAGCCACTACCGGTTGGAGTTGGTAGTGGCTGGTACTATGAGGGCTGCATTGGGTAGCATCCCTCGTAAAAAATGAAGATTTAACTTCCTGGCGCAAAAAATTTCTTTATTGAAACACTGGAAATGGATCACTATACGATGAAGGTTTGAATGCCGACAATTCTTCATCAGTACAAAGACATTCCAGCAGTTCTGCGCTGACCAGCGCTTCGTCAAGTTCCTGCCCGATGATGACCAGCTCATTGTTGCGATCGCCGAACTGCTTGTCCCATTTCTCCATGATTAATTCCTGGTTTTCCATATACCCTTCATTCAATGCTCTTTCTCGCATGGGCACGGAGGCCCACCAGCGCCCATAAGGCTCTGCTTTCAGTGACCCTCCTGCCTGGCTCCACATCAGTGCCTGATCTGGACGCGAAGCCAGCCAAAACAGTCCTTTGCTGCGGATGACATTGGCGGGCCACTGCGCACTCAGGTATTCCCAGAAGCGCTCAGGGTGAAAGGGCTTCCGGTTTCTGAAAACAAATGAGCTGATGCCGTACTCTTCCGTTTCCGGGGTATGTTCATTATTGAGCTCCTTCAACCAACCGGCAGACTGTTCAGCTTTATCGTAATCAAACAGTTTAGTATTTAATATCTCTTTGGGGTCAATTTTTCCATGGGCAATCTTAATAATTTTGGCATCCGGGTTCAATTTAATTAGCATGCCTTCCAATAATTGAAGACGCTCCTCACTGACCAGGTCCGTCTTGTTGAGCAAAATGACATTGGCAAACTCTACCTGATCGGTCAGCAAGTTGACAATGGATCTGCTGTCTTCCTCATCGTCAGTCATAGCACGGTCTATCAGGGTATCCATGCTACCGAAATCCTTCAAAAAGTTGAGTGCATCGACTACTGTAACCATCGTATCTAAAGTACTGAAATTGGTCAGGTCAAAGAGTTCGTCACCGCTGGCAAAAGAGAACGTCTGTGCTACAGGAATGGGCTCAGAAATACCGGTGCTTTCGATCAGTAAATAGTCGAATTTGTTCAGTTTAGCCAGTTTTTCAACCTCAATCATTAAGTCTTCTCGAAGGGTACAGCAGATACAGCCATTGCTCATTTCCACCAGCTTTTCATCTGTCCGGGACAGTTTGACTTCATTTTGCACCATCTGGCTATCCACATTCACTTCACTCATGTCATTAACGATGACCGCTACTTTCAACCCTTCCCTGTTATGCAGTACGTGGTTGAGCACGGTGGTTTTACCAGCACCCAGAAATCCACTCAATACTGTCACTGGAAGCTTATTAAGTTTTCTCATATCGCCTTTACGCTTTATTATATGTTTGATACCAATGTTCAATTTCAAGATGATTACTGCTATTTATTGCCTGGCTTTATGCTTTAGACATTCTGGATAAGTTATCCGGGATTGCCGAATATGCTGCCAGTTAATAACATGCGCAGATGCCACCATCAGTGCTCCCGTACTCGTCAGTATTGCCTCAAACCAGGTTGATTCAACTATTTGCCCGGCTCCAATTCCGAGAAAACCTGTAAGTACTACTGCGATGGCAGTTCCTCTTTTGTGGTGTCTGCGATAGCCATGCGATAACGAAGCAATAGCAATACACAAACTGATGACTATAATGGCGTATTCTACCCAGGGGTTTGACAAGACTTGAAGGCTACTCAGAGGAAGCAGGGTGAATAAAAATGGCATTAAAGCGCAATGTATTGCACAGAGTAAGGAGGTGGAAAATCCCAGAAAGTCCGGGTGTAAACTGAAAAATCTTCTCATTGGAATCTTAGATATTTGCAATAGTGTTGCAATATCATAAAATTCGGTAATATTTGCAATAATGTTGCGTTTACAATTTTGCTGTTCACGTTTAATAGCGCTTAAATATGATAATAAATATGCTGCAAACCCATGAATTGCGCTTTGCCTATGATGCGCAAAATGCTTTTACATTTCCTGACGTTTCACTTAGCAATGGGCAGGATTTATTAGT
>JBGSXH010000546.1:0-5387 GCA_041751515.1 Cyclobacteriaceae bacterium
TTGTCGGTAGCCTTACCGTCTGTTGAAATTCCGGTAATGATACGCATTAACCGCTCGCCATTATGCAATGTGAAGCTCAATGCTAACTTTACCGAGCTGGAAAGCAATGTTTTTGTAAACAATGCCTATGCGGAGGACGCTGAAAACTTGCTTACCTTTGATGTAGACGTTTCATTGGGCAATATTACCTTTCATCAAAAAGATTGATAATGGCCGGGAATTGCCATTATTTTCCTGCATAATATTTTTATCTTTAGCAGTTCACAACTGCTAAGCCATTGACTTTTCTCAGAGCCGAAAATATTATCAAAAAATACGCAGCGCATACCGCGCTTAATGACGTATCCATAGACATTCCGCCGCAAAGCATTTTTGGGCTTTTAGGCCCCAATGGTGCCGGTAAAACTACCCTTATCCGTATCATTACCCAGATCATCGAGCCTGACTCGGGCCAGGTGTATATAAAGGGTGAAAAGTTAAATCCGAACCATACCAAGCTGATTGGCTATTTACCTGAAGAAAGAGGGCTCTATAAAAAGATGAAGATCGGCGAGCACCTACTTTACCTGGGCCAACTGCGAGGCTTGAGCAAGCCTGAAGCAAAGGAGAAGATCAGGAAGTGGCTCAAGCGCTTTGATCTGACCACTTGGTGGGATAAAAATATCGAAGACCTTTCCAAGGGTATGCAGCAAAAGGTGCAGTTCATTGCGACCGTTTTGCATGATCCGGAACTGTTAATACTGGATGAACCTTTCTCTGGTTTCGACCCTGTCAATGCCAACATTCTCAAAGATGAAATTCTGAACCTGAAGGAACAGGGCTGCACAATCATTTTTTCTACCCACCGCATGGAATCTGTTGAGGAATTATGCGATGAAATTGCGCTGATCAACCATTCCAAGAAGATGCTTCAAGGACACAAGTCTGATATAAAAGAGCAGTTTAAAACCCATACCTTTTTACTCGAACATACCCAGCCCATACAGTCTGTGGCCGATGCTTTTGAAGTAACTGACAGTTCTGACCTCCCGGGGCAGCCGACTTTATCCACAATAAAAGTACTTAATGGGCTGTCTACCAATGCCTTACTGCAACAATTGATGCTGCAAACGGACATCAAATCTTTTAAGGAACGTATCCCCAGTATCAATGAAATTTTCATTTCTCAGGTAAATCAGAAGCAACATGCATAAAATTGGACTCATCATCAGTCGGGAATACCTCACCAGGGTACGCAAAAAATCCTTTATCGTGATGACGATCTTAGGACCTCTGCTGTTTGCAGCCTTTCTGTTAATTCCTGCCTACCTTTCCACTGTCGAAACGGAGGTAAAAACCATCGAAGTACTGGACGAAAGTGGCATGTTTGCCGATAAGTTCGAATCGAGTGGCAACATTGAGTTTGTTTATGTGAAAACCACCCTCGAAGAAGCGAAAGACTATATTCCGGCAGGAAAGCATTATGGCCTGCTGTACATCCCTCCCATTACCCTTGACAGTCCTGGAGGCATCACACTTTTTACAGAAACTAACCCCGGCTTTGGGATCGTAAGAAACGTGGAAAGATCGGTTAAAAGTGCCATTGAAGACCTGAAACTGGAACGATCGGGCATCGATAAAGCAGTACTGGACGGCATCAAAACAGACATTTCACTCAATACCATTAACATTGGCGGAGATGCTGAAAAAACAGGCAGCGCTGAAGTAGCTTCCATTATTGGGTATCTGGGTTCATTTCTTATTTATTTCTTTGTTTTTCTTTATGGTGCGCAGGTAATGCGCGGTGTCGCGGAAGAGAAAAACAGCCGTATTGTGGAGGTGATCATTAGTACGGTCAAGCCTTTTCAGCTGATGGCTGGAAAAATTATAGGCATCGCTGCAGTGGGCTTAACACAATTTCTGCTTTGGGTAACGCTTACGGCAGGCATCTCTTCTGTTATATTTGCGGTTACGGGTCAAAACAACCTTTCTTCCATTGCCAGTGTCGATGAAAGTATGATGGACGAAGCGGTTACCGAGGAGGCCAATATGGGCGGGGGCACCGACCCGATGCTCATGGTGAAAAATGCCATGGATACTATTAATTTTCCACTCATTATAGGCGGATTCATCATCTATTTCCTTGGTGGCTACCTGCTGTATGCAGCCATGTTTGCCGCAGTGGGCTCTGCTGTGGACTCTGATGCTGACACCCAACAATTCATGTTTCCGATTTCTATGCCACTTATTTTATCAATTATGGTACTGGGGCTGGTGCTCAAAGATCCCGATGGATCCTGGGCATTCTGGCTATCCATGATACCATTTACTTCTCCGGTCGTCATGATGATGCGGCTGCCTTTTGGGGTAGCACTATGGGAGCTGGCACTCTCGGTAATCCTGCTCATCGCCGGTTTTCTGGGCACCTCCTGGTTGGCTGGCAGGATATACAGGATAGGAATCCTGATGCATGGCACCAAAATCAACTACCGTACACTGGCCAAATGGATGACCATGAAGCAATAACAGGAACTTTTGCATGTTAATACTGCTTTTGGCTAAATTATCCTCTATCATTGTAGTTTCGCCATAAGTAGGTTTTCAGGTAATGTATGACCAACAAATTTAAGAAGGACAGGCTTTTAAATATCTCCCAAAACCGCGCTGTCATCAAGGTGACCATTTTGCTGGTCTCCGCAATTATCGGTTTTGGCTCTATATTATATACCAATCTGATCGTCGAAGAGCTTAAAGACCGTGAACAACGTTTGATTGAGCTTTACGCCAACACTCTTGAGTATACTGTAAGCGATAATAGCAGTGATAACCTGGTATTTATCTTCCAGGAAATCATCGTTTCCAATAATTCCATTCCCGTCATTCTGACAGACATCAACGGGCAGCCGACCATTTATCGGAATATTAACATGGAGGCCTCCCTCTCCGAAAGGAGGAAGGAAACCATATTGCTGAAAGAACTCGAAGAAATGAAGCAGGAGCATGAGCCCATCATTGTGGAAATGCGCAATGAAGACGGAGACATATTCGACTATAATTATGTTTACTATAAGAATTCATTTTTGCTCAATCAGCTTCGGTTCTATCCATATGTACAACTTTCTGTCATAGCGGGCTTTGGGCTGCTGGCTTATCTCATCTTCAGTTATTCACGTACAGCAGAGCAAAATCGCGTTTGGGTAGGGCTGGCAAAGGAAACCGCTCACCAGTTGGGCACACCGCTGTCCTCCCTGATGGCCTGGACGGAATATTTTAAGGCAGATCCTGAGTTTAAAAATAAAAGCATTGTCGATGAGCTGAACAAAGACATACAAAAATTGGAAACCATTACGGCCAGGTTTTCCAACATAGGGTCGATACCGATTCTGAAGGAAGAAATAATCGGCCAGGTGATAAGGGAAACTGTAAGCTATCTGCAGCCACGAATATCCACGAAAGTGATATTTAAAATTTATGAAGCAGAAAGCCCCATGAAGGTGCATATCAACAAGCCACTGTTCGAATGGGTGATCGAAAACCTCAGTAAAAATGCGGTGGATGCTATGGGGGGCCGAGGCACCATTTACATCAATATGATGCGTGAGCAGCAGAAGATCATAATCGACATTACCGATACCGGAAAAGGCATCCCAAAGAAAAAACTCAAGCAGGTTTTCCAGCCCGGTTTTACCACCAAAAAAAGAGGTTGGGGTTTGGGCTTAACACTTGTGAAACGCATTGTAGAGCATTATCATAAGGGAAGAATCTTCGTTAAAAGCTCGGAGATAGACAAGGGAACTACCTTCAGAATAATACTGAAAGCATAGCTTTTCGCCTGCCATTTTTCAAAAGAACCTTTGTTGATAAAGATTAAAAGTTTAGCTTTGCAGTCTGAAAATCATTCACGCTGATACCTATCACGAAAATTAAAAAAATGGCAAATATTGGCAAAATAGTCTCAGTAATTGGCCCCGTTGTAGACGTTAGTTTCGGAGACGGCATATTACCTAATATTCTTGATGCGCTAAGCGTAATCAAAGAAAGCGGACAAAAAGTCGTTCTGGAAGTCCAGCAGCATCTTGGCGAAGATCGCGTCAGAACCATCTCAATGGAAAGTACCGAAGGACTGGTTCGCGGCATGAAGGTGACCGACAGCGGTTCACCGATACAAATGCCGGTGGGCGAAGACATTAAAGGAAGACTTTTCAACGTGGTTGGAGAGGCTATTGATGGTATTCCTCAGCCAAAAGGCGACAAAACGCTTCCTATTCACAGGAACGCCCCGAGATTTGAAGACCTTTCTACTTCTACCGAGGTTTTATACACCGGTATTAAAGTGATTGACCTTTTAGAGCCTTATGTCAAAGGTGGTAAAATCGGTTTGTTTGGTGGTGCTGGTGTTGGTAAAACTGTATTGATTCAGGAGCTGATCAACAACATTGCCAAAGCCTACGAAGGATTGTCTGTATTTGCTGGTGTTGGAGAAAGAACCCGTGAAGGAAATGACCTTTTAAGGGAGATGATTGAGTCAGGTATTGTACGTTATGGCGATGCCTTCAGCGAGTCCATGGAAGCTGGCGGATGGGACCTTACCAAGGTTGACTATGCTTCACTGAAAGAATCGCAGGCTACCTTTATTTTCGGTCAGATGAACGAACCTCCTGGAGCCCGTGCGAGAGTAGCCCTTTCTGGTCTGACGGTAGCGGAATACTTCCGTGATGGTGGTGATGATGAAAGCGGACAAGGAAAAGACATTTTGTTCTTTATAGATAATATATTCAGGTTTACCCAGGCAGGTTCTGAGGTATCGGCGCTTTTAGGTCGTATGCCATCAGCGGTAGGTTATCAGCCAACGCTCGCTACGGAAATGGGTGCCATGCAGGAGCGTATTGCTTCAACCAAGAAGGGATCAATTACTTCCGTACAGGCCGTTTACGTTCCTGCGGATGATTTAACTGACCCTGCTCCGGCAACAACATTTGCTCACCTTGACGCTACTACGGTATTGTCCAGAAAAATTGCCGAGCTAGGTATTTATCCTGCAGTGGATCCATTGGATTCTACTTCAAGAATTCTTAGCGCTGAAGTTTTGGGTGATGAGCATTATAATACTGCCCAGAGAGTCAAAGAAATTTTACAGCGATATAAGGAGCTTCAGGATATTATTGCCATTCTGGGTATGGATGAGCTTTCTGAAGAAGATAAGCAGGTCGTGCACAGAGCGAGACGTGTACAGCGTTTCTTATCTCAGCCATTCCACGTGGCAGAGCAATTTACTGGTTTGAAAGGTGTGTTAGTAGACATTAAAGAAACTATCAAAGGCTTTAACGAGATCCTTGATGGCAAGCATGACAACCTCCCGGAAGCTGCTTTCAATCTGGTTGGTAACATTGAAGAAGCTGTAGCCAAAG
>JBGSXH010000547.1:0-2393 GCA_041751515.1 Cyclobacteriaceae bacterium
TTCATTAAAAGTTTTCTTTTCATATTGTAGCATATGTTCTGGTATCACTTCCGAATGCTTTTCAAAATTAGTTGTATCATACCAGATACAATGAACATAAGATTGCCAATCTGCCTCAGCAGCAGCCTCTCCCCTGTTCACATAATCTACAACTTCCATGATTGGACCGTACCCTAATTTATAGACTTTATCTCCAGCTACGAACTTTGTCATAAATGTTTAATTAAAAAGTTGTTTAATATACAAAAAAGTAAACAAAAAACCGGTTTGCCCGGTTTTTTGTTTATGAAATAGAAATAAATCTTGGAGCTTTTTGCTTCGCTTCTTCCTTCTTAGGAATCTCTAATCTTAAAATACCATCTTTGTACGTAGCTTTAATTTTATTGCTTTCCACATTATCTGGAATCGAGAAAGTGCGCTTAAAACTACTATAAGTAAATTCTTTCCTGGTGAACTTGCTATCCGGGTTTTCTTCTGAAGATTCTCTTTCACAGGATATCGATAATAAATTGTTTTCCAATGAAACCTTAAAATCATTCTTAGTCAAACCAGGCGCCGCTACATCTACCATAAACGTATCATTGTTCGCTGAAATGTTCACTGAAGGCATCGTGCTTCCGACCACAGCACTGTTGGTTAAATCAAAAAGGTCTCTACCACAAAAATTGTCCATAAAACCTGGCCAAGCTGGCTGTATCCCCTTTCTATTTCTTTTTACGATAGTTGTCATCATTTCTCCTTAATTATAGGTTGATAATTAGTTTTTAAAAACTAATTATCAACCTATATACCAAATCAAAAATAGCAATAAAAGATGACTTTTAGTCATTATATAAGCACATTTTCTGAAATA
The DNA here is from genome assembly GCA_041751515.1 of Cyclobacteriaceae bacterium. GTDB lineage: Bacteria > Bacteroidota > Bacteroidia > Cytophagales > Cyclobacteriaceae > JBGSXH01. Next base: position 854 of record JBGSXH010000547.1, read on the forward strand.
TTTGCAGTTTAACCCTGCTCTTTTGGCATAATGAGCAATTCTCCAATATTGACATGCTGTGGTTGCTCAACAGCATAGAGTATAGCTCTGGCGATATCCTCAGATGTCAGCATTTCCATTTCTTTGAGCTTGTCCACAAACTGCTGAATTTCATCATCGGTAATGGTATTCGTGAGCTCAGTAGCTACAGCACCGGGTTCAATGGAAGTCGCTCTAATGTTCTCCTGAGGAGATAGTTCCATTCTCAAGCCTTCAGTAAATGCCCGAACGGCAAATTTAGTAGCACTATACACTGCACTGCCCGGCATTACTTTTTTCCCAGCTACGGATGAAATATTAATAATATGTCCATATTTATTTTTTCTCATGTTCGGCAACACAGCGGCTACCGCATACATGACACCTTTTATATTGACATCTATCATTTTCTCCCATTCATCAATATGAAGGTTTTTGACAAATGACAGTGGCATTAAGCCTGCGTTATTGATTAAGAAATCGATTTTGCCAAATTTGTCGATTGTGTGGTCTGCAAGGTGTTGAACAGCAACTTTGTGAGACACATCGGTAACCACGATTTCAGCAGTTCCGCCGTTTTTTTCAATATCATTTTTAAGTGCTTCAAGTTTCTCCACCCGTCGGGCCGCTAAAACTACTTTGACACCTTTTTCTGCTAGCAAATGCGCTGTTGCTTCACCAATACCGCTTGAAGCTCCTGTTATAATCGCTACTTTGTTTTTTAAATCAGTCATAAAAAAAGCACCCGATGAAGGGTGCTGTTAGATTTTAAATATATAAAATTAATAAGTTTCGTTTTGTTCAACACTCGTGGTATCCATGTCTTGCTGTGGGGTACTCTCAGGAGCCGTCCCATCCTGCTCAGGTAATGTATCCTGCGCGGGTTCCATGTCATCCTCGGGGCTAAGACTAGGATCTGAATCCACCCTATCATCAGTTCTGCCATCATGTTCGACATCTGAATAGTCATTCTGCCCTTCTTGATTATTACACGATACTGATACTAATCCAAATAATGCAATTGCTAAAAAAATACGTTTCATAATGCTATACGTTAATTTAAAAATTGATAAGTGACGTCTTTTCATCAAAAATAACTCGTCAAATATCTAATTAATTGATTTACAATGTCTAACGGTGGAGTTTCTGATATTGTTTTTAATTTTCTGCAAAATGTCGAACAACACGGATGGTAAAAAAACGAGTAACTTAGGCGTAATATTTGCTAAATTGCGGGCTTATAGAAAGTTATTCCATTAAAACGAAATTGTAATAGTGAAAAGGCTGGTTCAATATATTAAGTCAATAGGCATTATTAAAGCGCTCGCTGGCTTGTTAGGCATAAGTATATTGCTGATTTTTCTGTTTGTAGCCATTTTTTATTCGCGGGTTAGCAGCGGCTATTATGGGGAGTTGCCGACCGCAGAAGAATTGTCTGATGTTGAAAATAACACTGCTTCTGCGCTTTATGATATTAACGAGCAGATTTTAGGCAGATACTATCTTCAGGAAAGAACCAATG
>JBGSXH010000548.1:0-2687 GCA_041751515.1 Cyclobacteriaceae bacterium
GTTTATTTACTACAATAAATTCGCCTGAAAGCACCCTTCTCGTATAAATATTAGAAGTATAAGGCTCAAAGCACTCATTGTTCCCTAATATCTGAGAAGTGGAAGCCGTTGGCATTGGTGCTACTAAAAGTGAGTTGCGAACGCCGTGTGTTTTTACTTCTGTTCTTAGAGCTTCCCAATCCCAGCGGTTGGACTTTGGCTTAACGTCCCACATGTCAAACTGGAAGATGCCCTGTGAAATAGGAGAACCTTCATAAGACTGGTATGGACCGTCTTTCTCTGCCAGATCTTTAGAAGCGGTCATCGCAGCAAAGTAGATGGTTTCGAAGATGTCTTCATTCAAGCCTCTTGCTTCCGGGGAATCAAATGGCATCCGAAGGAGCATAAATGTGTCTGCAAGCCCCTGTACTCCAAGACCAATCGGTCTGTGGCGCATGTTGGAATTGCGCGCTTCCGGTACAGGGTAGTAGTTGACATCTATCACCTTATTCAGGTTCTTAGTGGCTGCATAAGTAATCTCATACAGCTTTTGATGGTCAAATTTGCCATCTTCTGTGACATATTTTGGCAATGCCAGGGAAGCCAGATTGCAAACTGCTACTTCATCAGGAGCGGTGTACTCCATAATTTCAGTACACAAGTTGCTTGACTTGATCGTTCCGAGGTTTTTCTGGTTAGACTTTCTGTTGGCGTGATCCTTATAAAGCATATAAGGAGTGCCAGTTTCTATTTGAGACTCAAGAATTTCAAACCAAAGGTCCTGCGCTTTAATGGTTTTTCTGGCTTTGCCTTCTCTTTCGTATTTGGTGTATAGTCGCTCAAAGTCAGCGCCATAACAATCTGAAAGCCCTGGAGCTTCATTAGGGCAGAATAGCGACCATTCGCCGTTTTCTTCCACTCTTTGCATGAATAAATCTGAGATCCATAGCGCATAGAAAAGATCACGGGCACGTAATTCTTCCTTACCATGGTTTTTCTTCAAGTCGAGGAAGTCGAAAATATCTGCATGCCATGGCTCGATGTAAATGGCAAAGCTACCTTTTCTCTTTCCACCGCCCTGGTCAACGTATCGTGCTGTCATATCGAAGTTACGGAGCATTGGCACAATACCATTAGATACGCCATTGGTACCTTTAATATAAGAGCCTTTTGCACGGATATCGTGGATGCTTAAACCGATACCACCAGCAGACTGGGATATCTTAGCGCATTGCTTTAAAGTATCATAAATACCATCGATACTGTCATCCTTCATGGTTAAAAGGAAGCAGGAAGAAAGCTGTGGTTTCGGCGTACCTGCATTAAACAGGGTAGGGGTGGCGTGCGTAAACCACTTTTCTGATAGCAAATGGTAAGTTTCTATGGCAGACTCGATGTCTTCCATGTGAATACCAATGGCTACCCGCATTAACATATGCTGCGGTCTTTCCACGATTTTGCCATCGCACTTCATCAGATAAGAACGTTCCAGCGTTTTAAAGCCAAAGAAGTCGTAACTGAAGTCGCGATCGTAAATGATGGTGGAGTCCAGGAGGGCAGCATTTTTCTTGATAATGCCGTACACTTCCTTAGAAAGTAAAGCAGCATTTTCACCTGTTTTAGGATCGATATAAGTGTAAAGCCTTTTCATGGTATTTGAAAAGGATTTGCTCGTTACTTTATGCAAGTTGGAGATGGCGATACGTGCTGCTAAGATGGCATAGTCGGGATGCCTTGTCGTTAGAGAAGCAGTTGTTTCGGCAGCAAGATTGTCCAGCTCAATGGTGGTAACACCATCATAAATACCCGAAATTACCTTTTTGGCAATGTCTACAGTATTTACATATTGCGTATCTAAGCCATAGCAAAGCTTATCAATTCTTGCTGTGATTTTATCAAACTTAACAGACTCGCGTCTTCCATCTCTTTTAATAACTAGCATATCTTAAAATTATGTCTTAACTATATGTGGTTAATTTTTTTTCTAAAAATCCTCGTCAAGGGAGAATTTTGGACCGTCGAAGTCTTTGTCTTTGACAACGCCGGCTTTTTGGTATTCTGCAACTCTTTTCTCAAAGAAGTTGGTTTTTCCCTGCAGGGAAATCATCTCCATAAAGTCGAAAGGATTTTTAGCATTGTAAACTTTATCGCATTTGAGCTCATCCAAAAGTCTGTCAGCCACAAATTCGATGTACTGGGCCATCAGTTCGCTGTTCATGCCAATAAGCTTCACAGGTAGTGCATCCAGAATAAATTCCTTTTCAATCTCCACTGCATCGGTGATGATGCCGGTGACTTTTTCTTTGGAGAGTTTATTAACAATATGGTTATTATAAAGCAAACATGCAAAATCGCAATGCATGCCCTCGTCTCTGGAAATCAACTCATTAGAAAAGCTTAAACCTGGCATCAAACCACGTTTTTTCAACCAGAAGATAGAACAGAAGCTTCCTGAGAAGAAAATGCCTTCTACTGCTGCAAAAGCAATCAACCTTTCAGCAAATGTTCCGTTATCGATCCATCGCAAGGCCCAGTCTGCTTTCTTTTTCACACAGTCCAATGTGTCAATAGCATTGAAGAGCTTGTCTTTCTCCTTATTGTCTTTAATATAAGTGTCGATTAATAAAGAGTAGGTCTCGGAATGAATATTTTCCATAGCGATCTGAAAACCGTAGAAAAATTTCGCTTCGGTGTATTGTACTTCTGAG
>JBGSXH010000549.1:0-6074 GCA_041751515.1 Cyclobacteriaceae bacterium
AATAACTTGTCGTAATGTGCATATAAGAGTCTGCCACCATCAGGAGACCAGCTAAAGCCCTGCCCTGCATTCTGGAAGCCTACCACTGGCAAATCTGTCACACGGCGCTGATTACTGCCATCTTTATCCATAAGATAAATCTGGGGTTGAACTCCTCTGTCGGATATAAAGGCAATTTGCTGCCGGTTAGGACTTAACCTTGGCTGCCAGTTTCTACCTTCAGTTGTTAAAGTAAACTGCTGCTCACCCGTGCTATCGGATGATATTACCTGAAAGTTACCATCAATATTTCTCGCAAAAAAAACCCGGTTTTCAAAAGCTGCCTCACCCACACCGGAAGCCGTTTCGGCTCTTTCCGTTAAGAATATTTGTACAGGAGTCTGGGCATCCTCCCTGACGGCAACATTAATAGTTTCGGAAGTAAAGCCCGTTTTTCTTGCTGTTATGGCATAGTCGCCAACTGGCAAATTTTCTAACATAAAAATGCCTGCATCATCAGTAACAATGGCTGAAGAAGCAGGACTGGTAGTAATAGCAACATTGTCAAGAGGTTCACCATCTGCATTAACAACGAGTCCCTGAATACTTCCATAAAAAACTGGCTCAATGGTGTCTTCGTTGCAAGCTATTAACAGTACAAGGCAGCTGAAAAACTGCAACAATCGTAATGGTTTATCCATAAATCTAAATTTGAAAAAAAAGATTGATGTCAAATATAACCATTTGTAGGAAATTTTAAACCTGGATATAAAAAAGATGCATTATCGAATGATTCTCGCGCTATTGGTGACGCGAACGTCCATAGCAGCGCCGCGCTGGCTAATTTCAACAGGCACACCACCATCGGCCGCACCATCATATATCAGTCGATGACCGTTCCCTTGCTGACTTCTCTGCAAACGCTGCTCTGCCTGGCCACTTTGGTTAATTTGCATATTATTGTCATTCCCTTGCTGTAAAAGGTCTGCCTCGTAATTATCACCTTGCTGGCTGATTTCTATGTTATTGTTTTGCCCCTGCTGCACAGCATTTAAGTTATTATAATTGCCTTGCTGAACAAACTGCATTACGTTTCCACGACCCTGCTGATTAATAGTTGCGTTATTGAAATTGCCTTGTTGCATTCCCTGAGCAACATTGCCTTGCCCATTTCTAAGCAGTGCAGGATCCTGCATAACTACCTGCCTGATCATGGTTTCATAAGCCTGATGAGCCTCGTCCTTGCTTTGCGCATGGAGCAATATTGGAAAGAGAAAGAAAGTGTATAATATTGCGTATTTCATAGAATGCATTTTCTGGAATGAAGTAACTAAACATGTGCTAGCACTAAAATTGTTACTCTTTTAACTAATCATTAACACTGTTAAGTTACGTAAAATAGCGACTAAGTCATCGCTATTTTACGTGTTTTGTACATTTTATTTATCAATGAGATCCGATCAAAGTAATATTGCCATTTCCGGACGCTACAATCATACATAATCATCAAAAGTAGACGATAATGGCACCTTTCCGAATTTACATATCAGGCTAAATAACAACGTTCTGTAGCTACTGTCGCAGCAGAACTATTGATTTACTGCTCTACTATGGCAAGATTACCATTACCTGATTGAACGATGGTACTCACATTATTCCAACTTGAGTATTGAGTGACTAATGCTGTATTATGATCACCGAAAACATCAATAGCACTATTTTGTCCAAAGTAGTCCTGCTCCAATAATATCTCATTTTGGTTACCTGTAATATTAAATTTGCTAAAATTGCTACTGCCTTGCTGCCTTACTTCGGTATTATTATAGTTGCCATAGATATTATCAATACTCCAGTTTCCACTACCCCACTGTTGATAAGTGCCCATACTATTGTTGTTGCCAATAATCGTTTGGTCAATCCGATCGCCTATACCATATTGACTAAGGTCAGCAAGATTATTGTCTCCAGCAATCATAACAGTTACTAAATTGAAAATCTCCGGGCTGATAAAAGGAAGGTCACCGGACTGGGTTACACCAGAACTATTGCCATTGCCAACGATGATCTGCGTACTTCTATCGTAAGGAGTGACCTGATATGCATAAATGCTATTGTCGCTCCCTTGAATTTGCTGGAAAGCATTCGTAAATGAGCTGTTTTGCTCTATCTCTGCATAATTCCTATTAGAGACAGCACTCTATTGCTTCCAATTATTTGCTCCGCAAAACTCTCTGAACCTTGCCGTATGAGTTCACTATTGTCCTGCCCAAGACCAAATATATTTATGGGTACTATAATTGTCTGCTTGCTTATGCTGTTGGTTCCCGACTGATAAATCCTGAGGGAGTTGTTGTTACCGGCCATTACTCCCCAGTCTCCTATTTGTTGTATCGCTACATTTTGTCTTCCTACTTGATCTATTAAGGCTCTTGAGCCATATGCATAAACGAGTTGCGTAGCTTCCCCTTGTATCGAAACATCTGATGCATAAGAAGCCTCAAAGCCCTGTATGATTTCGGTAGTGTTGTCTATGCCCCATACCTCCATTTTTGCCTGGTTCTGCGCCCCTCTTTGAAATATACTGGCGCTATTCCCAATGCCTACCTGCAGAATACCAGCATTGTTGGCGGTACCGCCCTGGTCTATGGCCGCTTCATTGGCTCTGATCGAAAGAAAGAAAGGATACCGTTGGTCTACGTTAGCAGTATTACTACTACCAGACTGGTCGACTTCGGCCACGTTGGCCACACCAGTCCCAATAATATAAGACTGCTGCTGTACATCACTGACATTTTGGGCTGTGACTGTCACTAAAACAGCCATTACCACTGCAAAAACAAAAAGCTTTTTCATAATTGTTTGGTTAAAATAAAAAATATATTGGCAGCTATGCATTTTTGCTAGCGCATATTTATAATCTCATTCAATGGCTTTCAAACAATTATTTATGAAAGAACAATATGCAATTTTAACAGCAGCTATCCATATGACAATCTTGAAAGCAATTCGTTAACTTGATAATGGGCGAAAACCTTCAGGTAAACTTTAATATCTGATTTTAAAAGTGCAAAGCTAATTTACAAACATATTTGCTCATAAATACACATATTGATAATATAATTTTTCTAATTATTTTCTGTGTTCCACGATTAACAAAATGAACAACATTTTATTAAACTTCCATGCGAAAATTGCGAAATCCATGAACAGAAAACCACAAGTGCGCTCATATATATGTTACAAAACTTTTACTTCATGCAATCGTTTGCATAAAGTAAATAATTTTTAGCTCGCATGAAACAATAGCTTATTAGTATATGGTCACAAAAAAACCGTTGATGCTTCGCATCAACGGTTTTTAAATTGCAATGATATTGTACTTTTATTGTGTTACAACAGCTGAATTGCCATTGCCCATTTGCGTAATAACACTGCTGTTCATGCTACCACTCTGCATCACACTAGAATTGTTTCTATCGCCTTCAACAAATATTTCACTTGAATTCATGAAGCCATTTTGTACTACGTTCGAGTTGTTGAAGCTACCTAATATAATTTGCTCAGATGTGTGCTGATCACCATTCTGAGTGGCATTAACCATGTTGTCATCGCCTAAAATAATCTGGTCAGCAAGATTACCTTCACCTGCCTGAGTGATACTGGCATCATTGCCACTAACCTCAAAACCAAAGTCACCCATTAATTGGAATGCATCATTAACACTACCACTCTGGTTCACTTCACCATGATTATTGCTTCCTTCAGTAAACTGGAAAGAGACATTTTCAGTACCAGACTGTGTTGCAACCAATGTATTGTTAGTCCCAAGGAATTCCTCTCCTACATACTGAACAGCATCGTTCTCGTTACCGGACTGCTCAATAGCCGCATTGTTTCCATCGCCAATGATCAACTGCTCAGCAAAATTAAGCTCACCTTCCTGGGCTATCTCTAAGCTGTTATCGTCTCCTGCAACAAATTGGTTAGCAAAATTGCTATAACCACTTTGCGTAATATCTGCGGTGTTAAAGCTACCTTCAAATATCGAAGTTGCATCATTGACATCACCAGACTGCACTATGCTGCCATCATTCCCAGAGAAAGCACTTCCTTCAAAGCCTACAATCTGCAAAGCTGTGTTGATATTACCAAGCTGAATGGTATTCATCACATTGCCAGTAGTACCAGCGGAACCTTCAATGGTCTGAATGGACTCATTCTCCGCTCCCGTTTGAATGACATTAGCCTGATTACCTGCACCTGTAAGTGCTTCTGCGCCACCTATCGTCTGCAAGCTCACATTGAATGTACCACTCTGAATTGCATTGGCCATTGAACCATTGGACCAAACTTCCTGGCTGGAAAAGTTAACATCACCACTTTGGGCAACATTGGTCAGGTTATTGGAACCTCGTATTGCGACTTCTGCAACATTCTCAGATCCGATTTGCGTCACAGTGGAGAGACTTGCGCCAGACAACTGGTCTACGAAAGACTGGTTTTCTGACCCGATCTGGCTAACAATGGCCACATTAGGCAAAAATGTTCCAGTAAAGTTCTGGACTAATTGTGAGTTGTTATCACTTCCCTGCTGAGTGACCAATGCAATATTGGTCGGCAAAAGTGAATTAGTAGCAGCGTTTTGCTCAACTTCGCTGTTGTTTTGAGCCATGGCATTAAATCCAATGCCCGCCATTAGCGTGAGTGTAAATAAGTTTTTCAAGATAATAAAGGTTTAATAAAAAATGATAAAATTAACTTTACTAAACATAGTAATATTTATCGTTTAAATTAACCAAAAAGAGATGTTATTTTGATTAAATTTTACCACCATAAATTACAATGCTGATTATCAACTACTTATATATTTCGCCTTAAATATAGCTTGAAATATGACATGTAACGTTTATTTCAAAATACATCTAGAACCTATTATCTATGTTTAAACAACAAAAAAAGGCATTCCAGCATATTCTAATATGCTGGAATGCCTTACTCGATAATAGAAAGCTATTACCTAAAATAATATTTTAAGCCAATATTACCGGAATAAAAGAAGTCATAGTATTTTCCTTGAGTGACTCCGTCAAGATTATCCGACAACACCTGATTAAAAGCTGTGGTTATATTAATAGAAAAGCGCGGGTCCAGTAAAAACTCGTAGCCCAGTTCCACCTTAAGATAAGGGAAGTTATGATTTCCCAGGCCAAAGTCGTCTTCAGCGGTATTCAGCACACCGGCACCCATATTGACAAAGGGGCTATGGTTATAATCAGGAAACATAACGTACGATACTCCAGCGGTTATAGCATACAAATTCTGCTTCCAGATACGGTCAGCTTCTAAAGTACCAATGCCGAGCTGTAGGAACGGGTGCAGCGAAGGGCTTGCTTTATAATTAATCTGTAATTGCCCAAATGGCCTGAACCTGCCATCGGGATAATCGCCCTGGTACAACCAAGTGCCTGCATCTAGCCCCAGACTCCATCTCTCTCGCCTATCTTCCAGGTGACTGCCTAGCACGTCAGATTGCTGGCTAATTGATTTCTCTACATAATAGCTGCTAAAGGCCTCACTTTCTTTGTCTGCTTCATTCTCCAGACTCCAAAGTCCTTCCTGCACTCCTTCAATAATCAGGCCTTCCACAGCCTTCTCAATAGCCTCTTTAACAGCCATTTCACTTGGCTCATTATATGTGAAACCTGTTTCGGCTTCCAGCAGTCTTTGAAATTTCACGAATCTGAAAATACCGACATCCACCATCTGTGATAAGATCGTTTTAGAGGTATACACTGTTTTTAGGATACGGCCATTACTCGTTGAAATAGCTCTCAGGTACACTGTGACCCTATCTTCTCTGTATTGCCCTGAGGCACCCGCCCCAAAATACCGCAGCCCGGCACCACCGGTCACCATGTTAGCATCGTAAGAAATAATACCTCCCTCCAACATTACCCCAGCAAATAGAAGTGGAGGCAATGGGGTGTTATCTCCAAACTCAGCTCTACTGGAACGTATGATCTTACGCTCATTCAACAGATTGCCTAAATTTTCCCGTTCGATAGGCATAAACCACTGAGACTCTTCCAAAGCAC